>JAAUYX010000022.1 GCA_014804905.1 Desulfovibrio sp.
AGCATCACGCGACTCGCGGCTGCGCATCTACTTTGTGGGCGTGGGCGGGCAGGGCACGCTCACCGCCACCAACCTGCTCGCGCGGGCCGCGCTCGACTGCGGCATCGAGGCCGTGGGCGGCGAGGTGCACGGCATGGCCCAGCGCGGCGGCGTGGTGGAATCCGCGCTTTTGCTCGGCGGCTGGCGCTCCCCCCGTGTGGACCACGGCGAGGCCGACATCCTGCTCGGCTTCGAGCCGCTGGAGACCTTGCGAGGGCTCCCCTATCTGAGGCAGGGCGGCGCGGTGTTTTCCAGCAGCGACCCGCTGGCGCCCCTGAGCGTGGCCCTCGGCCAGGCGGTCTATCCCGGCATCGGGCGCATCCGCGAGGAAGTGGCCGAAGTGGCCGCCAAGGCCTGGTTCCTCCCCTGCCGCAGCCTCGGGCGTGAGGCGGGCTCCGTGCAGAGCGGCGGCACGGTGCTGTTGGGCGCGGCCTGCGCCTCGGGCCTGTTGCCGGTCAGTTTTGACGACCTCGCCGCGGCCATCCGCAAGCATCTTCCGCCAAAGATACAGGCGGTCAACCTCGCCGCGGCGGAGCTGGGGCGCGCTGCCGTGGCCTGAGCGCCGGGCCGCTTCCGCTCGCCGTTTCCGTGTCTCCCTTGAGGGACGCCCTTTTTTCGGGGCGTCCTTTTTTTGCCCCCGCTTATTGACAGCCGTTCCCAAGATTCATAATGATTTGACAGAGCAGTTTCGCTCAAAATGTTCCATGATGCGCGGGCAATGGGGTTTCCGCGCTGTCGGCGTCCATTTCGGGTGTCCATCCAGGAGGGTTGGGACATGTCCAATTCCATGTATTTCATTCTTGCGACGGTGTGCCTCATCGTGGGCTACATCGTCTATGGCGGCATCGTGTCGAAAGTGTTCGGCGCGCAGCCCGAGCGGCCCACCCCGGCCAAGTCCGTGGCGGGCGGTGTGGAGTATGTGGGAATGCCCACATGGAAAGTGTGGCTGGTACAGCTTCTGAACATCGCCGGCGTGGGCCCGGTCTTCGGCCCCATCCTCGGCGCGGTGTGGGGCCCCTCGGCCCTGGTGTGGATCGTCATCGGCACCATCTTCGCGGGCGCCGTGCACGACTTCATGGCCGGTATGCTCTCCGTGCGCTATAACGGCGCCAACGTGCCCGCCATTGTGGGCTACAACCTCGGCAACATCGCCAAGCAGGTCATGCGCGTTTTCGCCGTGGTGCTGCTCGTGCTCGTGGGCGTGGTCTTCGTGGCCGCCCCGGCCGGCCTGCTCGCCAAGCTCACGCCCGCGACCTTCAACCTGACCTTCTGGGTCTGCGTGATCTTCGCCTACTACTTCATCGCCACCATCATGCCCATCGACAAGATCATCGGCAACTTCTACCCGGTGTTCGGCGCCATCCTCATCATCATGGCCGTGGGCATCACCCTTGCCATGTTCATCGGCCCCACGGAATTCTACAATTCCGCCGTGTGGGCCAACCAGAACCCCAAGGGCGCGCCCATCTTCCCGCTGGTGTTCATCACCATCGCCTGCGGCGCCCTCTCGGGCTTCCACGCCACGCAGTCGCCGCTCATGGCCCGCTGCATGGCCAATGAAAAGCTCGGCAAGCCCGTGTTCTACGGCAGCATGGTGGCCGAGGGCTTCATCGGCCTCGTGTGGGCCACCGTGGGCATGAGCTTCTACCACGGCCCCGAGGCCCTGCAGGCGGCCATCCAGGCGGGCGGCCCCGGCAACGTTGTCACCGAGGCCTCCATGGCGCTCATGGGTTCCGTGGGCGGCGTCCTGGCCATCCTCGGCGTGGTCGTCCTGCCCATCACCTCGGGCGACACGGCCTTCCGCGCCGCGCGCCTGACCATCGCCGAAGCCTTCAACTACTCGCAGAAGGGCATCGCGCCGCGCCTCTACCTGGCCGTGCCCATGTTCCTCGTGGGCATCTTCCTCTCGCAGGTGGACTTCACCATCATCTGGCGTTACTTCGGCTGGGCCAACCAGACGCTGGCCACCATCATGCTCTGGGCAGGCGCGGCCTACCTCATGCGGCGTGACCGCTGCCACTGGATATGCACCGTGCCGGCCGTCTTCATGACCGCGGTGTGCGTGTCCTACATCTGCTACGAACCCACCATGGGCTTCGCCATCTCCATCGACATCTCCAATATCGTCGGTGTGATCGCGGCCATTGTGGCCTTCGTGGCCTTCATGATGCTCGGCCGCAAGCCCGTGGCCGGCGCGCCCGTCAACTGCTAGACGCACCTTGGCGTCCCCTGGCGGACGCCGGGTATCTTCGGGGGGGCGGGGCCTTTTCGGCCCTGCTCCCCCTGAACCTTCTCTGCGGGAGTTCGCATGACCGTGGCCCCCCCCAACATCCTCACCGTGGCCGGCTCGGATTCCGGCGGCGGCGCGGGTATCCAGGCCGACCTCAAGACCATCATGGCCCTCGGCTGCTACGGCATGAGCGTCATCACCGCGCTCACGGCGCAGAACGGCCTCGGCGTGACGGGCATCTCCGCGCCGGAGCCGGACTTCGTGGCCCTCGAGCTCACCACGGTGCTCGAGGGCTTTCCCGTGGCCGCGGCCAAGACGGGGATGCTCTTTTCGGCGGGCATCATCCGGGCGGTCGCGCCCATCCTGCGCGGCCGCAGCTACCCGCTGGTGGTGGACCCGGTCTCGGTGAGCCAGAGCGGCAGCCGCCTGCTCGAGGAAGACGCCGTGACCGCCCTCCGGGAGGAGATGCTGCCCGGCTGCGACCTGCTCACGCCCAACCGGCCCGAGGCCGAGATGCTCACGGGCATGAAGATCGCCTCGCTGGAGGATGCGGCCGCGGCCGGGGAAAGGCTCCTCGGCATGGGGCCGAAGGCCGTGCTTATCAAGGGCGGCCATATGGAGAGCTCCGTGGTGGTCACGGACCTGCTCTGTCGGCCCGGCATGGAGCCCAAGCAGCTTCCGCAGGCGCGCGTGGAGACCACCAACAACCACGGCACGGGCTGCACGCTTTCGGCCGCCATTGCCGCGGGCCTCGGCAAGGGCCTGCCGCTGGAGGCCGCGGTCGCGACCGCGCAGCGCTTCCTCAACCGCGCCCTGCGCGCGGCCTATGCGCCGGGCAAGGGCTGCGGGCCGGTCAACCACGCCGCGGGGCTCGCCATCGCCTGACGAAGGCTTGACGCCTTCAGTGGCGCGCTCCTTGCAATGTCGTGGGCATCAGGAGCAGGAGCGCCGTTTACCGGAGGACCAGCGCGGATGCCGTTCCGTTTCAAGATGCAGAAGGTGCTGGACTACCGCGCCCAGCTTGAGGAGGAGGCCAAGGTGCGCCTCGCCGATGCCGAGCACAAGCTGAGGCAGGCGCAGGAGCATCTTGACGCCATCCGCGCCGAAATGGCGGCCGCGGAGGAAAAGTCCCGCGCGGACGGCCTGCTCCAGAGCGGCGAGCGCTGGCTGCACGAGCAATACCTCAAGGGGCTTGCGAGCGACGCCAGGCAGGCGGAGCTCCAGTTCCGGATGCAGCAGCAGGTGGCGGAAGAGGCGCGGGCGCACCTCGCGGAACGCGCCATGGAGCGCAAGTTGCTGGAAAAGCTCAAGGAACGGCAGAAAGCCCAATACCTCCACGCGGAACGGCAGCAGGAGCAGCATTTTAATGACGAAATCTCGACACTCCGCTACAAAGCTTCGGCTTTCTAGGCTGGTCCGCATCCTCGTGGCCCTTTGCTGCCTCAAGGTGGTGGCTCTGGGCCTGGCCTTTTTTGACGTGCCCTTGCCGCACTGGCTCGGGGGCGGCGACGGCTCGCGCCAGGTGGCGGAGCAGGGCCACGCTGGCGACGCCCCGGACGCGGAGGAGACGTCGCGCCGCCTCGAGGCCGCGCTGCTGGCCCAGAAGGGCGGCGCTGCCGCGATGCCCGAACCGGCTGCCGCGCCCGAGCCGGCGCCTGTGGAGCCGCCCGCGCCCACGCTTGCCGCCGATGCCCAGCCGCAGGGGTCCGCCGCCGCGGAACTGGCTGCCGCCGCCCGCCCCCGGCCGCAGTCCGGAACAGCGGTGAGCGGCCTGCCCGCTCCGGTGATTGCCGGAAGCCCCGTGGCCCCGGATTTTTCCGCCGCGCCCGTGGCGCAGGCCGCCCTGACCGGGCCCGATCTGCCCACGCCGCCTCCACTGGGCTCCCCGCTGGTCCCGGCGGGTATCCCCGCGCCCAGGGCCCAGGCGTCCCAGCCCGAGGACGGCGAAAGCGCGAGCCTCTGGAATCTGCTCGGCCTGACTTCGCTCCCCATTCCGGGGCTCGGCAGCGCGCGCGAGGCCCATGCCGCCGCGCTCGACATGCCCGTGCCCGCCACGCCGCCCTCGCCGCAGGGGGCGTCCTCCTTTGCGCCCGCCGAGCAGCTCGCGCCGCTCGGCGCCAGCGGGCCCGCCAGCATGGGCGNCCCCACGGCGCTTCCCGGCGCCGCGCCCATCCCGGCCAATATTCCGCGCGGCCAGGGGGCCGACGGCGCGCCGCTGCCGCCGCGCGCCGGGGATTTTTCCTCGCGCGGGCAGGGCGCCGCGTCCCTCCCGGCATTGCCGCAGACCGACCCCTCGGCCAATTGGGCCGCGCCGGCCCCGCANGTCACCCCCAAGGCNGCCCCGGCTGACCCCAANGCCAAGGCCCAGGACCTCGCCCGCCAGCAGCAGGANATCCTCATGCTCCGGCAGCAGATGGACCAGCGCCTCAAGGACCTCCAGAACGCCGAAGGCAAGATGAAGGACATGATCCGCGAGGCNNNNGAANTNGAGGACAAGAAGGTCAAGAACCTCATCCTCATGTACGGCAACATGAAGCCGCGCATGGCGGCNCAGGCGCTGGAGAACATGGACGAGCGCGTGGCTGTGCGCATCCTTTCCGGCATGGCCCCCAAGCAGTCCGGCGAGATACTCACCTATACCAATCCCGCCAAGACGGCCAAGTTCACGGAAATGATCACCCGTATGCGGATGCCGGAATAATGCGCCTCANGCTNCTGNTGGCCTATGACGGCACNGGNTTCAGCGGCTGGCAGATNCAGGAAAAGCCCGANCCCCCNNCCACNGTNCAGGGNACGCTGGANGCGGCGCTGGCNCGNCTCACGGGGCGCCCGGTGCGCGTTTTCGGCTCCGGCCGCACGGATGCTGGCGTCCACGCCCACGGCCAGGTGGCCCATTGCGACGTGCCGGAGAGGCCCGGTTTTGACTGGCGGCACGCGCTCAACGCGGTGCTGCCGCCTGCGGTGCGCATCCTGGCCGCCGAGGAAGCCGCGCCGGATTTTGACGCGCGCCGCGACGCCCTTGCCAAGACCTATGTCTACCTGTTCTGGCGCGAGCCNCGCTTCGTGCCGCCNGCGCTCGCNCCCTTTGNCTGGGCCTGCGGGCCGCTCNACGAGGCNGCCATGCNGGCNGCGCTCNCNGCNTTNNTGGGCGAGCGNGATTTCGCCTCGCTGCGCAATGCCGGNTCGGAAACGCGCGGCAGNGTGCGCCANATTTTCGCGGCCTCGCTCACGGCGCTGCCACCGCTGGAATTTTATCCCCCGCATGTGCCGCTCCTGCGGCTCAGTGTCACGGCGAGCGGCTTCCTGAAGCAGATGGTGCGCAANATGGCGGGCATCCTCGCGGCCTGCGGGCGCGGCAAGCTCGCCCCGGAGGCCGTGCCGGAACTCCTCGCCGCCTGCGACCGCGCGGCCGTGCCCGCGGCCACGGCCCCCCCGCAGGGCCTGGCGCTCGCCNGCGTGGACTATGGCGCTGCCGGCGACGAGGCCGTCGTACCCGCCGCCCGCTGACGCGCCTTGCCTGCCGCCCNCGCCTGCGGTAGCCTGCGCCATGCCCGCNTCCTNCCCAGCNNCTTCCTCCGCTCCCGCTGCCGGGTCCTTTTCCCCGGCTTCCCAGCTTACGCTCTTGCGCGCGCTCACCGCGCTCGTCAACGGCGGGGGCGACGTGGCGGGCCAGCTTGAGCGGGCNCTNGNCCTCATGGCGGAGNATNTGCCCATCATCCACGGCATGGTGACCCTCGTGGACCCGAGGAACGGCGAGATTCGCACGAGCGCCGCCTTCGGCCTCAACCCGGCGGAGCGCAGGCGCGGCCATTACCACCAGGGGGAGGGGGTGACGGGCCGNGTCATCGCGAGCGGCCGCGCCATGTGCCTTTGCGACGCGGGCGCGGAGCCGCTCTTTCTCAACCGGACGCGCTCGCGCGACCTCACGCGGGAGCGGGTGTCCTTCCTCTGCGTGCCCATTCGCCTGCACGGGGAGGTGGTGGGGGCGCTCTCCGTGGACCACCACNNGGCGGACGCGGGCACGCTCGAGGACGAGCTCGAGCTGTTGCACATCATCGCCGCCCTGCTCGCGCCCACGGCCCTGGAAAGCCAGGAGCGCATGGCCGAGGCCGCGCCTTCGCCCGTGCGCCCGGCGGGCTTTGTGGGCAATTCCGAGGCCATGCACGCGGTCTATGCCCAGATCGCCCAGGTGGGTCCCTCNCCGGCCACGGTGCTGCTGGAGGGCGAATCGGGCACGGGCAAGGAGCTGGCCGCCCGNGCCATCCATGCGGCGAGCCCGCGCGCGGACGGCCCCTTTGTGTCGCTCAACTGNGCGGCGCTNCCCGAAAGCCTCATGGAGAGCGAGCTTTTCGGGCACGAGCGCGGCGCGTTCACCGGCGCGGCCCAGATGCGCAAGGGNCGCTTCGAGCTGGCGGCNGGGGGCACGCTCTTTCTGGACGAGGTGGGCGAGCTTTCGCCGGCGACCCAGGCCCGGCTTTTGCGCGTGCTGCAGGAGCGCGCCTTCGAGCGCCTCGGCGGCATGGAGACCCTGCGCGCGGACGTGCGCATCATCACGGCCACCAATCGCGATTTGGAGCGCATGGTGGCGGCCGGGNNCTTNCGNCGGGACCTCTTTTACCGCCTCAATGTCTTTCCCCTGCGGCTNCCCCCCTTGCGCGACCGGCAGGAGGACATCCTGCCNCTGGCCGCGCACTTTCTCGGCCGCTTTGCGGCCGGGGGGACGCACGGGCGGNCGCACCTCTCGCTGGCNGTCATGGACATGCTCCAGCGTTACGCCTGGCCCGGCAATGTGCGCGANCTGCAAAACGTGATGGAGCGCGCGGCCCTGCTGCTCGGGCCGGAGCGCGTGGTCCTNCCGCAGCATTTGCCCCCGGCCCTGCACGGCGCTGCGCGCGCGGCCGCGCCGGNGGAGGGCGCGGGGACGNCCGGGGCANNNCTNCCCNTGGGGAGCCTCGCCGAGCGCCTGGACGAGGTGGANCGCGCGAGCATNGTGGAGGCGCTCACCGCCTGTTCCGGCCACATGGGCAAGGCCGCGGCCGCGCTGGGGCTCACCGAGCGGGTCATGGCGCTCAGGCTCAGGAAATACGGCCTCAATTACAAGAGCTTCCGGCNGGGCAAGCGCCACGCGGACGTAACCCGCACCTGATTTCTACCATTTTGTCGATTCCCNGNGAGTTCTCACTTTCCCGGCCTCCTCGTCCATTGCCGGAGNCGAACGCCACGGCNNCTNCNTCTCCTGTNCAAAAATCGACAAAAATGTCGATTTTGNGCTGAAAGATGCTGTTCTGCTGATTTTGCAGGATTTTTTCACGCTTCGCCTGCGTTCGTCCAGTGAAATTCTGGCTGGTTGGCTGTCGCTTTTCACCATTTTGTCGATTTTTGCGTCCCATAAAANTCACCGGCCTCCTGTCCTTCTCCTTGGGTGAACGGGACGCAAAAATTTTCTCAAGTAAAAACACTGCTTATGCGCACGACATGTCCGCTTCCCCCTGCTGGCATGGTTTATGCCCATGAAGCCCGGTTTCTTTGTTTCCGTGTGCGCATGTCACGGACTGTGGCAGCCGCGTGCCGCAACCCATGTCGTCATCACGCCTTTCAAAAGGAGTTTTCTCATGGCTTCTCCCCGCAGCGAGGCCCTTGCCCGCGCCCATGCCACGCCCCCGGTCACGCCGGCCCCCGGCACTCCCGAAGGCGCCGCCCCGCGCGACGCCGACGCCCTGTTCGGCCGCGACGTGTTCGGCCTCGACACCATGCGCCGCCGCCTGCCCCGCGATGTGTACCGCAAGCTCGAAAAGACCGTGCGCGAGGGCAGCCGCCTCGACCCGGAAATCGCCGACGTGGTGGCCAACGCCATGAAGGACTGGGCTCTCGAGCGCGGGGCCACGCACTATACCCACTGGTTCCAGCCCATGACGGGGCTCACGGCCGAAAAGCACGACGCCTTCCTCTCGCCCGCGGCGGGAGGCCACGGCATCAGCGAATTTTCCGGCAAGATGCTCATCAGCGGCGAGCCGGACGCCTCCTCCTTCCCCTCCGGCGGCATCCGCTCCACTTTCGAGGCGCGCGGCTATACCGCGTGGGACCCCATGTCCCCGGCCTTCATCATCGACGGTCCCTATGGCGCGACGCTGCATATCCCCACCTTCTTCTATTCCTATTCGGGCGAGGCGCTGGACCGCAAGATTCCGCTCATGCGCTCCATCGACGCGCTCTCGAAGCAGGCCCTGCGGGTGCTGCGCCTCTTCGGCAACAGCTCCGCCACCGGGGTGCGCCCCATGGTGGGGCCGGAGCAGGAATACTTCCTTGTGGACAGGAACCTCGCCGCGCTTAGGCCGGACCTCATGCTCGCCGGGCGCACCCTCACCGGGGCGCCTTCGCCCAAGGGCCAGGAAATGGAGGACCACTATTTCGGGGCCATCCCGGCGCGGGTGATGAGCTTCATGCAGGATTTGGAAAACGGGTTGCTCGCCCTCGGCATCCCGGCCAAGACGCGGCACAACGAGGTGGCGCCGGGGCAGTTCGAGATCGCCCCGGTGTATGAGGACGCCAACCTCGCCTGCGACCACAACATGCTCACCATGAACATGATGCGCCACCTCGCAGGGCGGCACGGCTTCGTCTGCCTGCTTCACGAAAAGCCCTTTGCAGGCGTCAACGGCAGCGGCAAGCACAACAACTGGTCCCTCTGCGATTCCGACGGCCAGAACCTGCTCAATCCGGGCAAGACCCCGCAGGACAATGCCCAGTTCCTCGTGTTCCTCGCCGCGGTGCTGCGCGCGGTGCACAGGCACGCCACGGCCCTGCGCCTGGGCGCCATCGGCGCGGGCAATGACCACCGCCTCGGCGCCAACGAGGCGCCGCCGGCCATCCTCTCCGTCTATCTCGGTGAGCAGCTCACGGAAGTGCTCGAGAACATCATCAGCGGCGGCCACGCGGCCGCGGAGCGCGCGCCCGTCATGGAGGTGGGCGTCTCCACCCTGCCGCCGCTCCCCTGCGACCTCTCGGACCGCAACCGCACGAGCCCCTTCGCCTTCACGGGCAACAAGTTCGAGTTCAGGGCCGTGGGCTCCTCGCAGTCCGTGGCGCCGGTGAATATCGCGCTCAATGCGGCCGTGGCCTGCGCGCTGGACGACATCGCGACAGAGCTGGAAGGCGCGCTCGCGGGCGGCAAGGATTTGACCGCCGCCCTGCAGGAGCTGTTGCCGCGCCTCTTCCGCGAGCACATGCCCGTGGTGTTCAACGGCAACGGCTATTCGGCGGAATGGCCCGTGGAAGCCGNCCGCCGGGGCCTGCCCAACCACGCCAACACCGTGGACGCGCTCTCCCATTACACNGACCCCGAGGTGATGGAGGTCTTTGTGCGCCCCGGNGTGCTCACGGAGCGCGAGGTCACGGCCCGGCAGGANATATTGCTGGAAAGCTACGCAAAGACCGTGCGCATCGAGGGGCAGATNCTGGCGGACATGGTGCGCGCCCAGATTCTNCCGGCGGCGCGCAAGGCNCAGGCCGCGGCCGCCGAGGTGCTGCTCAGGACGCGCGAGGCCACGGGCGAAAGCCGCTGCCCCGCCGAGGAGGCGCAGCTGGCGGACATCCGCAGGCACGCGGACGCNCTGCAGGACANGGTGGGCACGCTGGAGGCGGCGCTTGCNGCCACGGCGCAGGTGGAGGGGGCGCTGGCGCAGGCCCGGGCCGCGCGCGACGCCGTGCTGCCGGTGATGGGCGAGTGCCGCGCCCACGCCGACGCGCTGGAGCGCCTCGTGGACGACAGCCTCTGGCCGCTGCCCAAGTATGCGGAACTGCTCTGGGTGCANTAGGGGGGCATATGTGCAGGATAGGCTCCATCAAGTGCCGGGAGGCCGTGCCGCCCTCGCTGGCCTTGCGGCTCATGCTGCCGCAGCAGGAGGGGCACGACAATTCCGGCTTTGCGCTTGTCATGCAGGACCTCGAGGGCGCGTTCAGCCATTACAAGGAAACGCCGCTGCTCTCCCTCGCCTGCACGCCCGAGGGGCTCAGGCTTGTGGCGGACCACATGGCNGNGCTCGGCTTCGTGCAGCTCGCCCAGTGGGTGCCGGANGTGGACAATCGCGCCGGGCTGAACATGGCGGCCATGCCGCGCTATGTGTTCAGCAATTATGACTGGCCCGAGGTCTACCGCTATCGCGGCCAGAAAGACCGCGAGGAGCTNCTNCTCGACACGCGCCTCGCCCTGCGCCGCCTGCTCGAGGAGCACGACGCGGGCTATGTCTATTCCTTCTGGCCGGATGTGCTCACCTTGAAGGAAATCGGCGACCCGGCGGACATCGCCGCCTATTTCCGCCNCTGGAACGACGACGGGCGCCTNGTNGCCCGCAANATCGTNGCNCAGTGCCGCCAGAACACCAATTACGGNATCGTGCGNTATGCGGCGCATCCNTTCTTTTTGCAGGGGCACACGCTCTGCGCCAATGGCGAGAACACCATGTTCACCCGCAACNGGGAGTTTCAGCAGTCNCTGNACCGCGGCTACANGGGCTTTGAGTCCGANTCNCANTGCCTGCTCTANACNCTGCACTATGTGCTGCNNGAGCTCGGCTGGCCGCTGGAGTANTACAAGCATGTCATCACGCCGCTTTCCGCGGCCGAGGCCGCGGCGCGCGAGGACGGCGAGGTGCTGGGGCTCATCCGCGAGTCGCTGGCGCAGCTCGAGATCAACGGCCCCAACGCCATCATCGGGCTTTTGCCGGACGGGAAGATGCTCGCCTGCTGCGACGCCAAGAAGCTCAGGCCGCTGGTGNTGGGNCAGGACGGCGACATGGTGGCCATGGCCTCGGAAGTGTGCGGGCTCAACGCCATCCTGCCGGACNGGGACAGGGAGNAGGACATCTATCCCGGCGAGCGCGAGCTCGTGGTGGTGGATAACGCGCTGGAGATGCAACGATGCCTCCAGTGAAGCGCGCGTGGCCCCGGGCGCAGGCCCTTTCTGCCAATGATTTGCCGTGGCGCGTGCGCCACGATGCGGGCCGCTGCGTGCTCTGCGGGGCCTGCACGGCTGCCTGCACTTTCGGGGCCATCGAGGCGAGGCTGCCGCCGCGCGGGGCCAGCGCGGCCGAGCGCGAGGCCCGGCGCGAACAGGGGCGGGAC
>JAAUYX010000023.1 GCA_014804905.1 Desulfovibrio sp.
AAGCCCGCAGGCGCGCAAGTCCTCTGGCGCTGCGGCGGCGAGGCTTTCGGGCGTGAAATCCGGGAAGGCCCCGAGGAGCCTGCGCCAGACCGAGGCGTGCGCGGCCCCGGAAATCTGCTGCCCGGCGATGGCGTGGACCAGGGCCATGAAGGGGTCCGGCAGGCGCTCGCGCCTGAGCGGCCCCACCGCTTCCATGAGCCGCGCGAGGGCTGCATCCCGGCTGGCGAGGTGCGCGATTTCGGCTTCCGTGGCCTCGATATGGCACGGCTCCGCGGCTTTTCCGGAAGGCGCCCCGCTCTCGCTCATGTCTGCGCCTGGCCCCCGGCTGCCGACATGGTGGCCGGCAGCGGAATGGGCGCGTGGCAGCGCGGCCGTACCTTGCGGGTCATGAGCCGGTTGAGGACGAATTCCGCGGGCTTCATGCCCTCGGTGACGGCGGCGAGCGGAAATTCCGCCCGGCCCATGTTGCGGTGGCCGCCCGCCGTGCCCACGTCATGGAAGCAGGCGTCGGCGAAGCGGCCGATGTCCCGGCTGCCGTCGCCGCGGAAGATGACGATGATGGTCTTGCCCACGATGCCGCTCACGGCGATCCACTTGAGGCCGTGGACGCGGGTGAAGAAATCCGCCACGGAGACGAGCAGATCCGCGCTCTTGATGTCGCCGAGCGCCGCATAGGCGCCGCCGCCGCGGCAATCCGTGAGGCTGCGGAAGGCGCGGGAAAAGAAGGGCAGCCAGGCGCGCAGATATTCGCTCCTGCTGATGCGCCTGAGCAGGTTGGCGTCCGCATGGTGCGAGAGCCACTGATAGGCGCGCAAATCCTCCTCGCCGCCCGAGCGCTCAAAGGCCCCGGTATCCGTGCGGATGCCGTAGAGCAGGGCCGTCGCCAGAAGCGGCCCCGGCGTGAGGCGCAGCGCCTGGAGCAGCCGGGTCATCATGCTGCTCGTGGCGCCCACGTCGGTCCTGATGTCGCAAAAGGCATCGGGCGTGAGCAGGCCCGTCAGGTCGGTGAGCGGGTGATGGTCGATGATGAGGCTGTAGACAAGGCCCGCGAAGGCCGGATGGTGCGCGGGCTGGGAATCCACCATGGCGAAGTGGTCATAGGAGGCGGCGCGCTCCGGCTCCCAGGGCTTCACCGGGATGCGCAGGTAGCGCACCATGGCGAGATTGTCCGGCCGCGTCACTTCATTGATGCGCCGGATGTCCACCGAGCGCGTGCGCGGGTGCATCATGCGCTTGAGCGCCAGCGCCGAGGCCAGGGCGTCCGGGTCGGCATTGATGAGGATGCACCAGCGCTCGTCCTTCACCAGGGCCTGCCGCCACTGCCTGAAGGCAAGGATCTGTTCCTGATTCACGCCACGCCTCCTCTCAAGCGGGCCGCGCCGCNTCAGCNCGCTTCGGCCGCCGCCTCCTCNAGCCAGCGCCNCGANGCCNNNACCCCCGGCCAGTCAAANACCTCCAGAAGNTGCACGGCCNCNGGCGCAATGCGCCGCAGGAGCCCTTGCGCCACGGCCCGCTGGCCCACGGTGAGCGCCGGGAGCGGGAGGTGACGGTCCTTGCCGGGATGTGGGCCCGGCGCGCTCCAGTGGATGAGGCGCGCCCGCTCCGGCAGCCCCGACGCCAGAAGTTCGCCCTGAGCATAGCCCAGGAGATGCCCAACGTCCAGACAGACGCCCAGGCCCTCCCCTTCAAGGAAGGCCGGGCCGAGCTCCGTCAACTGGCAGCCTGGGATATTTTCGAGGAGGAGCGGGGGCGCGCCCCCGGCACGCCAGCGCCGGGCGAAGGCCGCGAGCGCCTTGCGGGCGCCGTCCGGGGGCAAATCCGTGGGCGGATGCAGCACGGCGAGATGCGGCGCGAGATACGCCACGCGCCCGAACACCCCGAGGGCCGCCCCGGCCGCGGCTTCGCCGCCTTCCGCCCAGGGGAGGTCCACGGGCAGATGCACATGCCAGCGGAGNGGGAGCTCCGCCAGCTCCGGCGGCAGGTCGGCCTCGCTATAGGCGAGGCACGCCGCCGTCTCAAGGCAGCACAGGCCCACCTCCTCCACCCGGCCCGCGAGAAAGCGCGCGTTCTCCGCCACCGTTGCGGGCAGCACAAAGGAGGGGGCNGCCAGCTTCATTGGGCGGTGACTTCGTCAAGGGCCTCGGCGCACTCCTTGCGAAGGCGCACGAGCCGCCCCCTCTCGAGGCCCGCTTCCAGGGCCTCCGGCGGCGCCGCGGCCAGCGGCGCGAGCCCCCCATGGAGGCGCAGGGCCAGGCTCGCGAAATAGCCGGGCTCGGGAGCGGCTTCCCCGGCGGCCGCAGGCTGATGATGGCAGAGCCCGNCATCGAGAAAGTCACGGGTGAACTCGGCGAGCGCCGCCATATCCACCGCAAGGCCGAGGGCGTGGCCCACGCGGGCGAGCTCACGGGCGGGCGCCGCCAGAAGGCGCTCATAGGACACGAGCACCCGCGGCACGCCCGAGCTGCCGTCGAGGGCGTCGAGCGTGTAGCGCAGCCACAGGGCATGGGCCACCGCGGGCTCCATGTCGTCGCGCTTCGCCAGCGACTGCGCCACGGCCTCGGGGTGGCGCAGGGCGAGGACGCAGCGCGGGTCAAGCCCCGCGGCCGCGAGGAGTGGACGCCAGAAGGGCATGAGCCTCGACATGCACGGGTCCTTGAAGGCGAGGACGTCGCCGCTCTCCCGCTTGGCGCGCAAAAACTCCGTCACCGCCTGCCCGGCCGCCCCGGCGGCCTGTTCCAGCAGCCGCCGCCCCTCTATGGGCACGGGGCTGTCCCAGCGCACGCCGAGCATGGCGAGCAGGCGATGGTCGCAGGCATAGACGTCCTCGTCCTCGAAAAAGCCGCGCGGATTGCAGGGCAGCGCGGGCAGGAGCCTGTCGCCCAGGCTCGCGCCGAGCACCATGAGCCCGCGCGCAAGGGCGCTCGTGCCGCTTCTGTGCATCCCGAGCACGAGCAGGCAGGGGCGCTTGCCCTGTGCGCCGCGTGTTTCCCCGGCCGCGTTGCCGTCCACCATGATCGCCCCCTTAGAGAATGGCTCGTGTGGTCCAGCCCGCTGCCTGCGCCGCGGCTTCGGCCTTCGGGCCGCCGAGCACGCTGATCTCCCCGGCTTCGGCCGCCTTTTCCAGCGTGTCAGCGAAGCGCACGAAGTCCTCCGCGGTGGTGGCGAGCATTTCCTCGCGGGTTTTCTGGCGCAGTTCCTCGGTATTGCCGGAAAGCCAGGTGCCAAGGGCCCTGGCCCCGCGCGCGTCGGGGAGGAGATAGGCGTCGAGGTCGCCCACGGCGCCCACGATGGCCTGGGTGAGGCGCGCCCGGTCCGGCGGAACCTCGCGCAGGTAGGCGGCGAGCCCGTCATACGCGGCCAGGGTGCGCTCCACATTGGGGTCGCGGTAGGAGGCGCAGACGAGCGTTCCGCCCACGCGGTCGAGAGAGCAGAAAACGCCGTAGGCGCCGCCGCGCACGCGCACCTCGTCCCAGAGGCGGCCCATGCGCAGGTAACGGAGGATGACGCTGGCCGAGCCGTGCCACGCATAGCCGAGGTCGTAGAGGTTGGCGGCCTTGCCCACATAATTGACCTGCGCGGGCGTGATGAGGGCCTCGGCCCGCGGGAGCCCGGTCAGGGGCGAAAGCGTGGCGATGTCGAGCCCGTCCGCGGGCGCGGGCCCTTGCGGCAGGCGCGCGAGCAGCCCNGCGGCGTGGCGCTCGGCCAGGGCGAGGCCCTGGGCCTCGGCCGTGCAGTCNAAGATGACGCCCCCGCCCTGNACGATNCGCCGGCGCAGCTCATTGAGGTCGGCGAGCANGCTTTCCGGCTCCGTCTCAAGGCGCCCGAGCAGGGCGCGCACCGACTCCAGATAGCTCAGGCCNGNAAGCTGTTCGGCGAGCGCGCCCTCCCCGGTGTAGCGGGCGCGCAGGCGCGCGCTCACCGTGGCGTGCCCGGCCGCCNGGATNCCGTATTCCAGCCGGGCCTTTTCCTCGAGGAGCATCTGGCCGAGGCGCTCGACNAGCATATCCNTGTCCNTGCGCNGGCTCCAGCAGGACCTCNTCCATGATGGCGAAGAGGTCCGGTATCTTGTCATAGACGGCCTTGCCGGAGAGCGCCACATGGCAGAAGGTCTCGCGGCTCCCGAGTTTCAGGCCCGTGAGCGGGGTCGCGCCCACGCCGCCCGTCTTGGCGGCCATGTGCGCGCCGAGGGCCGCCATGTCGCGCCGGGCGGTGCCTGTCTCGGTGAGGGCCCGGCAAAAGAGCGGCAACAGCGGCAACAGCCGCTCCGGGAGCTTCGTCACCGGCAAAAGCAGGCTCGCGTAGACGATGCCCGCGGTGGGGAGCTCGTGAGCGAGCGCCGTCTGCGGGATTTCCCGCTCGGCAAGCGGCAGGGGCTTGTTGCGCGGCGGAAGGTCCGCAAGGCCCAGGGCCGGGATGGTAGCCAGCGCCTCGGGGCTGTCCGGCTTCGCCTGGGCTTCCTCCAGGTGGCGCGTCTCCTCCACGAGGCGTTCGCGCTCCACGGGCGTGGCCGCGGCCCGCACAGCCTCCAGCCGCGCGGCCTCGGCGGCGAGGCGCGCTTCGCCGAGCTTCGTGTCCGGCAGGAGCACCACATGGGCGCGGTGCGGATTGTCGAGGAAGTTGTGCCGCAGCGCCTCCTCAAAGACCGGCTCCCCGGCGGCGATGCGGGCCTTGATGGCCGCAAGCGGCGCCTCCCAGGCGAGCGGCGCGAGCGGGTCCCCGTCATAGAGCCACGTCGAGAGCGACTGGATCATGGCGGCCAGCCCGCGTGGGAAGCGGCCGGAATTGTTCTCCCGGTAGGCGAATTCCACGCTGTTGACCGCGGCCTCCACGGCCTCCCGCGGGATGCCGTTTTCCGCAAGCCCGCGCAGGGTGTCGAGGATGAGGGCCTCGGCGCGGGGAACGTCCTCCAGCGCCACGCCCTTGAGGCCCGTGGAGTAGTACATCTGGCGCAGGTCCGTCTCGAGGCCGCAGCCCGTGGTGTCCTCGCCGAGGCCGGAGCTGATGAGCGCGAGCCTAAGCGGCGAGCCGGGGAGCCCCTCGAGGATATGCTCCAGCATTTCCATGAGCAGGGCCTCAGTAACGTCGCCGCGCTCGCCCAGAAGCCAGTTGATGGTGAAGAGGGCGCGCGTCTCGCCGGGCGCCGCCGCATAGGGCACTTCCACCCGGCGCGGCGCGGCGAGGCGCTTCTGCAGGGGCACGGCCTCGTCCGCGGGCTCGGGCGCGCGGCTCGCGAGGCGCGTAAGCTCCGCGTCGATGCGGGCGAGGCGCGCATCCTCCGGGTCGTCCCCCCAGAAGAAGAAGCGCGCGTTGCCCGGCTGGTAGTGGCGGCGGTGAAATTCCCTGAAAGCGGCGTAGGCAAGGTCCGGGATGCGCTCCGGGTCGCCGCCGGAGTCGAGGCTGTAGAGCGTGTCGGGAAAGACCGCCTGCTGGCTCTTTTCGGCGAGCACCGAATCGGGCGAGGAATAGGCGCCCTTCATCTCGTTGTAGACCACGCCCTTGTAGGTCCAGGGGGCTTCGCCCGCCGGGGCCTCCACATGCCAGCCCTCCTGGCGGAAAATGTCCTCGCTGATGCGCGGATGAAACACCGCATCGAGGTAGACGTCGATGAGGTTGTAAAAATCCTGCAAATTGGCGCTGGCCACCGGGTAGCAGGTCTTGTCCGGGAAGGTGAAGGCGTTGAGGAAGGTCTGGAGCGAGCCCTTGAGCAGTTCCACGAAGGGCTCCTTCACCGGGTAGCGCTCGGAGCCGCAGAGCACGGAATGCTCGAGGATATGGGCGACACCCGTGGAATCGGCCGGCGGCGTGCGGAAGCTGACGCCGAAGCACTTGTTCTCGTCCTGATTGACGATGGAGAGCAGTTGCGCCCCCGTGGCGTCATGCCGCCAGAGCCGCGCCGTGCCGCCCACCTCGGGCAGTTGCCGTTCTTCCGCCAGAGTAAAACCGTGCCGGGCCATGCGCCCCCCTCCCGCTTGTGGTGCGCCGCCGGAAAGCCCCGGCGGCAAGGGCAGACTATAGGCATCGGGCGCCCTTTTGCAAGTGCGCCCCCGCATGGCGCGGTCCGCGGAGCGGTCCCGGCTTGTCAGGGCGGCGGGCGTCCCCTATACTTCCGGTGCCGTCGGCTCCGGCCACGGCGCCCCTTCCCCCCTGACAGGACGTGAGACATGGCGGGCAATACCTTCGGGCGCGTCCTGCGCCTGACCACCTTCGGCGAATCCCACGGCCCCGGCCTCGGCGGCGTGCTTGACGGCTGCCCTGCGGGCCTCCCCCTTGACGAAGCCGACCTCCAGGCCGAGCTCGACTTGAGGCGCCCCGGCCAGGGCCCGGCCTCCACGAAGCGGAAGGAGCCGGACAGGGTGCGCCTGCTCTCCGGCGTGTTCGAGGGCCTCACCACGGGCACGCCCATCGCCTTCTACATCGCCAACGAGGACCAGCGCTCGCGCGATTACGGCAACCTCGCGACGCTTTTCCGCCCCGGCCATGCGGATTGGGGCTATCACCAGAAATTCGGCGGCTTCCGCGATTACCGGGGCGGCGGCCGCTCCTCCGCCCGGGAGACCGCGGCCCGCGTGGCCGGCGGAGCCATCGCCCGCAAGCTCCTCACCGTGGAGTGCGGAACGGTCATCCGCGCGGCCTGCGTGGAGCTCGGCGGTATTGCCGTGCCCGAGGCGGACATCGAGATGAAGGACGCCGTGGCGCGGCCCTATTTCGCCGCCTCCGAGGCAGCGCCGCCCCTCTGGGACGCGGCCGTGGCCGAGGCGCGCGCGGCGGGCGACACCCTCGGGGGCATCGTGCGCATCGTGGCCGAGCAGGTTCCCGCGGGCCTCGGCGAGCCGGTCTTCGACCGCCTGGACGCCACGCTCGCCCATGCGCTCATGAGCGTGGGCGCGGTCAAGGGCGTTGAGGTGGGCGACGGCTTCGCGGCGGCGCGCCGTCGCGGCTCGGCCAACAATGACCCGCTTTTCCCGGCGGAAACGCGGGAGGGATGCGGCCACAAGCCCCGCGCCCGCTTCGGCAGCAACCACGCGGGCGGCATCCTGGGCGGCATTTCCAGCGGCCAGGACATCGTGCTTCAGGTGGCCGTCAAGCCCATCGCCTCCATCGCGCAGGAGCAGGCCACGGTGGACCTGGAGGGCCGGGCCACCACGGTCACCGTGGGCGGCCGGCACGACCTTGCCGCCATCCCGCGCATCGTGCCCGTACTTTCCGCCATGACGGCGCTGGCGCTGGCCGACGCCCTGCTCATCCAGCGGCGCATGGCCGCCGGGGAATACCTGTGAGGGCGGGCGCGGCCCCGGAGCGCGCCTGATGGCCCGCCGGCAGGACCTGCCCCTCCTGCGGGACGCCGACGCCGTGGAACTGACGGGCACGGTGGAGCGCATCGTCTTCCATAATGAGGACAACGGCTTTACGGTGCTCCGCCTCTTGCCGGACGGGGACGCGGCGGCGGAGGGCGCCCGCGGCAAGGGTGCGGGCCGACGGCCCGTGCCGCGCAGCCAGCGGGAGCCCGTGGCCCTTGTGGGCCACATGACCCAGCCCAAGGCCGGGGCGCGCCTGCGCGTGCGCGGCCGCTGGACCACCAACCCGCGCTTCGGGCGGCAGGTGGAATTTTCCGAGGCCGAGGAACTGCTCCCGGCCACGGCCGAAGGCATCCGCCTCTATCTTTCCTCCGGGCTCATCCGCGGCGTGGGCGAGGAGATGGCCGCACGCATCGTGGATACATTCGGCACCGAGGCCCTGCGCGTGCTCGACGAGGAGCCGGAGCGCCTGCTCGCCGTGCGCGGGCTCGGCCCCAAGAGCCTTGAGCGCATCCGCGAGTCCTGGGCGCGGCACCGCGGCGTGCGCGATCTCCTTCTCTTTCTCCAGCCGCACGGCATTACCCCGGCGCTGGGCGTACGCATCCACCGCGCCTATGGCGAGCATGCGCTCGAAATCGTGCGCGAAAATCCCTATCGCCTCGCCATGGACATCCGCGGCATCGGCTTCCTCACGGCCGACGCCATCGCGGCCAAGCTGGGCTTCGCGCCGGACAGCCCCCTGCGCGTGCAGGCCGCGGCGCTCTACAGCCTGCAAAAGGCCACGGAAGAGGGAAATGTCTATCTGCCGCAGGGGCGCCTCGTGGAGGAGGTGGGAAACCAGGTGGGCGCGCCGCCCGAGGCCGTGCTGGACGCCCTGGACGCGCTGGAGCGCGACGAGCGCCTCGTGCGCGAGGATTTTTCCGAGGAGGAACCGCCCGCCGGGGCGGGCAGGGATAAGGAAAGCCCGGACGAGGACGAGCCGGACGGCGGCAGCATCGGCGTCTATCTCGGCCGCTACCACCATTGCGAGGCCAAAACCGCCTACTACCTCCAGCGCCTGCTCCATTCGCCCAAGGCCGTACGTCTCCCCGAGCCGGAGGCGCTGGCCCGGCAGGTGGCCGCGAATCTCCCCATCGAGCTCGCGCCGGAGCAGCTTGCCGCCGTCACCGCAGCGGCGAAGAGCAAGGTGCTCGTCATTACCGGCGGTCCGGGCACGGGCAAGACCACCATCATCAACGCCATCATTAAACTCTTCGAGACCGCGCGGGCGCGCATCCTCCTCGCCGCGCCCACGGGCCGGGCCGCCAAGCGCATGGCCGAGACCTCGGGGCGGGAGGCCAAGACCATCCACCGCCTGCTGGAATACAGCCCGCGCGAGGACGGCTTCGCCCGCAACGAGGACAATCCGCTCGCCTGCGGGCTGCTCGTGGTGGACGAAGCCTCCATGATGGACTGTCTGCTCTTCTACCACCTGCTCAAGGCCGTGCCGCTCGGGGCCACGCTCGTGCTGGTGGGCGACGTGCATCAGCTCCCCTCCGTGGGGCCCGGCAATGTGCTCGGGGATGTCATCGCCTCGCGCGCCGCGCCCGTGGTGGAGCTGACGGAAATCTTCCGCCAGTCCGCGGAGAGCGAGATCATCTGCAACGCGCACAGCATCAACAGGGGCGAAGTGCCCCTTTTGGAATCGAGCCGCGAGCGGCTCTCGGATTTCTACTTCATCCGCCAGGACGACCCGGAGCGCGCGGCCGCCCTCATGGTGGAGCTCGTCACGCGGCACATCCCGCGCCGCTTCGGGCTCGACCCGGTGGACGACGTGCAGGTGTTGACACCCATGCACAAGGGCGCCGTGGGCGCGGGCCACATGAACGCCATGCTGCAGGACGCGCTCAACCCGAACGGCCTCGAGGTGCGCCGCGGCGAGCGCGCCTTCCGCCTGCAGGACAAGGTCATGCAGGTGCGCAACAATTACGAAAAGGACGTATTCAACGGCGACATGGGCCGCATCACCCACATGGATACGCGCGAGCGCACCCTGAGCGTCACCTTCGACGGCCGCGTGGTGCCCTATGACTTCGACGAGCTGGACGAGCTGGCCCCGGCCTACGCCATCTCCATCCACAAGTCACAGGGCTCGGAATACCCGGCCGTGGTCATCCCGCTCATGATGCAGCACTATGTGCTCCTGCAGCGCAACCTCGTCTATACGGGCGTCACGCGCGGCAAACGCCTCGTCATCCTCGTGGGCGAGCCGCGGGCCCTGCACCTCGCCGTCAAGAACAACAAGACGCACCGCCGCTTCACGCGTCTCGCCCAGCGCCTCGCCGGGGCCGACGGCCCCGCGCATTGACACGGGCGCGGCGGCCGCTTAGGCTGCACTCTTCCCGAAAGCGCCGCCACGCCCCGCGCAGGGCGGCGCACCGCACGATTGCGGGCAGTTAGCTCAGCTGGCAGAGCATCGCCCTTACAAGGCGAGGGCCACAGGTTCAAATCCTGTACTGCCCACCATTATTTCAAGGGGTCAGGGAAGCCCCCCGCCCCTGCACCCCCTCATTTGGACATACAGAAGCGGGTTTTTGAGAGCGCAGGAAGGCACGCCCCCGGCGTGGTTATTTCCCTTGCGCTCCCGTCAGGGCTGTATAGCGCTCAAACAATTTCATCACTATTTCTTCTTCGCTGGCTGCAGGGGAAATTCCATAGAGTTTAAGTACCTCTTTATCCAGCTTTTGGTGTGCCTTCAGCAAGGCCGGGGGCATGGTCAAGGGGCCGTAGAGGTCCGCGAGGCTGCTCCCCGCGAACTTGGCCCTGGTGTCCAGAATGTCCCGGGCAAGGCGCTTGATACGCTGTTCCTTTTTCTCGTCCCGTTCCGGCCACGGGAAATTATTGTACACAATATCCTTTGAATACCGATAGCGCATTTCTAAACGGCCAGCTACTGCGCGTATCCAAGCGTTATGGACACTCGAGGACAATACGCCAAAATGATACAAAGTAGCATTTGGCATTAAGAATAATAAATTACTGCATATTGTTTCAGGACCTTCAAATCCAATAGGCAAATAAAAACGCCTTTCCGATGATACTTCGGGAATAACTAAATAATTAGTGTCCGGCATATTTTCGACGTGAAAACGAGTCGGTTTATCCGCTAATTTCTGGGTTGGTTTACTGACGCTTTTAAGCCTATATTCTCGAACATTTTTTATTAGCTTTAAACATTCTGGCATTTTTTTTAGCTCTGTCGGGCTACAATTCCCTAACCATAAACAGAACCTTTCCTTATTATTTAAAAACTCTTCAGCGCCCATGAATCTATGAAAATATTTTTTAGATTTAGGCTCTTTTGCTATAAATTCTTCCATTTCCTTGGCTACAAATAAATAATTTCCTCCATCTATTGGTTTATTTCCGATTCCGATTTCTGGAACTTCTGAAATAGGCTTTTTTCTTGATTCTACATAAATATTTTTTGCATCTACTAAATATCCATTAATATTTTTTGCTTTTATTTTTTCATCATTTTCAAAGATAAATTTATTTGTATTTTTCTGACGATTAAATCCAATAATAACACAGTGAACTGCGGCATTTCCTCTTGCATTATTCCGCCATTTAAATGTTTTATAGGCAAAATTAATATTGCTTCCATTTTCCAAAATCGGCTTCCAGAGGAGGCCAGGCTGGACACCCTGAGTTATTGAATTCGTGGCAACAAACGCCGTTTTCACCCGAGGGAACTTCTGCATTATCTCATCTGCTTTTTTAAACCAGCAGGTGACATAATCGAGCTCACTGGCGAGCCTGGAATCTCTGAAAAGATTCCTCACCTCTTCCTTCTGGTCCCTGGTCATTATCCGCGCACCCACGAAGGGCGGATTGCCCAGGATGTAGGAAAGCTCCTTACCGGGAACCACATCGAGCCAATCCATTTTCAGTGAGTTTTTATGTTCGATGACGGCACTCTGCTTCAAGGGCAGGCGGATATAATAGCTGCCGAAGGTTTCGGCGGCCTCCATGTTCATCTGGTGGTCCATGAGCCACATGCCCACCTGGGCGATCTGGGCGGGAAATTCTTCCCGCTCGATGCCGAAGAACTGGTTGACCCTCACCTTGAGGAGCAGGCCCAGGTCCAGATGTTGCTGGGCGGTCTCGACCTTCATTTTCAGGATGGCGAGCTCAAGGCGCCGCAGCTCCCGATAGGTGATGATGAGAAAATTGCCGCAGCCGCAGGCCGGGTCCAGAAACTTCAGGCTTGCGATCCTGTTGTGAAATTCGTCCAGCCTGGCGGGGCTTGCCTTGATTTTTTCAAACTCCGCCCACAGGTCGTCCATAAACAGCGGATTGATGAGCTTCAGGATATTCTCTTCGCTGGTATAATGCGCGCCGAGGGCCCTGCGCTTTTTCTTGTCCATGACGCCCTGAAAGATGGAGCCGAAAATGGCCGGCGAGATCCTGCTCCAGTCAAATTCGCCGCACTGGATGAGCAGTTGGCGCATTTTGCCGTCAAAATCCGCGAGCGGCAAAATTTCTGAAAACAGCTTGCCGTTGATATATTGAAACTGCAAAAGCGTCGGCGTGAGGAGCTTGTGCTGCTTTCTCTCCTCGGGCGGCATATCCAGCACTTCAAAGAGCTTTGCGAGGCGCCCCGCGAGGTCGCTGCCGTCCTTTTGTGAGTTTTCCACATAGTCGAGGAAGGCCCCCTTGGGGAAAATGCCTGTATCATCGGCGAACAGGCAGAAGAGCAGCCGGACCAGGTATATCTCGAGGGGATGCCCGGCATAGCCGTAGTCCAGCAGGGCGTCATGCAGGCTCGCCATTTTTTCGGCCGCCTGCACATTGACCTCAAGCTGCTCTTCGGGCGCGCGGGCAATCTCGTAGCCNGCCAGTTGGGAAAATTCCCGCAAATGTCGGCGCAAGTCCTTGAGCTTGAACGCGATCTTTTTGCCGCTGGTGCGATGGTAGAGGTGAAAGTTTGCAAAGTCGGACACNAGCAGCATATCCGGCATCTGCTCAGGGGGCAGGTGGACCACATATTCTTTCAACTGCTCATAGGCTTTTTTCAGGTCCTTTCCCGGGGATTTCATTNCTATGGCNATCTTTTTGGGCCAGAAATAGTCGATATATCCCGTGTGCCCCTCATCCAGCGGNACTTTTACTTCAAATTCGCCCACAGAAAGAGGGTCGGCAACNCCGAAGATTTTAATGAAGTCAAGGGTAAAGGGCTGGGCTTCCGCCTCTTCTTTTTTTGCATCCTTCCAGGCGGAAGAAAATTTTATCGCATTCGCCTGCATTTCTTCCCAGGTAAGCAGTGCCATGATTTCGCCTTGATTTTGCAGTCTCAAAGGGGTGTGGCNGTCCGCGTCGGGNCACGGGGCCGCAAGGACTTTTGTAAAAGACAACTCTTTGCTGGTCAAAAATACTGTAAACGCTTAACCTTGACGCGCGAACTGCCCGAAAAGCGCACCGCCCGGGCTGCGGGCGCGTACGGCTGTNCCTGAANACTGCGNGCCAGGCCTTGNGNAAGCACACTGCTTGACTTCATCCNCCAGTCCCCGGCCTTGGCCGGGCTCTGCCACTTTTTGGGCCTAGTNTGGANNGCNCNGAACTCTTGAGGACGAGGAAATGGACGAAATCCGCATTGACGTGACCAGGCAGACAGAGGAAGAGCTGGCGCTGGCGAGGCACCACGCGCAGCTGGTGTTCCGGTTCAACCATACCATGCCGGAAACNCCGGAATACANTGCCCTGATGCGNGAGATTTTTCCCACCATGGGGGAAGGGAGCGTGGTCTTTGCGCCGCTCACGGCCATCAGGCCGCACATGGTGCAGATTGGGAAGAATGTGGTGGTGATGAACGGCTGCCTGATGATGGCGGCCGGNGGCATCTTCATNGGNGACAACGCCATGCTGGCGGCCAATGTGCAGCTCTTNAGCAACAATCATGACCTGGTGGAGCGGCAGGTCATCACCTGCAAGCCCGTNCATATCGGCGCGCGGGCCTGGATNGGCGCGGGAGCCACCATTCTCGCNGGCGTCACCATCGGGGAAAATGCNGTCGTGGGCGCGGCCAGCGTGGTCACGCATGACGTGGAGCCGGATACCATAGTNGCNGGNAATCCCGCGCGCTTTATTCGGAAAGTTTAAAAGNGCCTGGTTGCTCAATCGGCGGGAATACACNTTTCGCCGTGGAAGCCGNCANCNGCCCCTCCCCGTTGGGGGGATTGTGCCGGATNCCCNGAACCTGTCGGCGGAGACGCTGCCGCCGGNCCGATTCGCTCCTTGATGCCAGGCATCGGGNTTTCTGCGCGCATTGAGGAGGAAAGCNGCAGAAACCTTCCCCTTGTACCAGANTNCCNGCANCGGCGTACTNTTTTGGCAGTTTNNCGCCCACGCNNGCCTCTTNGCAGACCGGCAGACGCTCTGTCATCTGCNTCAACTTCTCCAGACGCGCGATACCANGGCAAAGGCCGCGCATCAGGCGACGGCAGCGTATCACATCGAGACGCGTCAGCACTCCTTGTCGCTTTGCACGCTCAGGCTTTTCCAGTCCTCCAGTTCCTCAAGCCGCTTTTTCAGGGCGATTTGCGCCCTTTGCCANGCATNGGNNCCCAGNACCAGATGCCGGGGCGGTGTCGCCTCGGAAGCNGCCTTGAGGACAACGAGGGCCGCCTTTTGCGGGTCGCCNAAGCCGGTTCCGGCGCTCTCGGGATTGGCNAGGCGCANCTTGCGCTTGTGCGCCGTCNNGGCGTAATCGGCGATATTGGTGGGGGAGATGCTGATGGAGCGGTCGTGAAAATTGGTATGGAAGGGGCCCGGCTCCACCACCATGACCTTGATGCCCAGCGGCTCCACCTCCAGCCGCATGGAATCCGAAAAGGCTTCAAGGGCGCTTTTGGCCGCCGAATAAAAGGGCGAACCCGCCGTGTAGGAGAGCGCNGCAATGGAGGAATAATTGATGACAAGGCCGCTCCGGGCCTTGCGCATGTGCGGGAGCACGGCCTGGATGCAGCGCACCGGGCCGAAGAAATCCACGTCGAATTCCCGCCTGACCTCCTCGAGCGAACATTCCTCGGCCGCGCCGCGCAGGGCGTAGCCGGCNTTGTTCACCAGCACGTCGATGCGNCCGAACTTNTCGAGCCCANNCGCTGACNGCGGCCGCNATNCTGGCCTCATCCGTCACATCCAGCCGCGCGGGGAGCGCCNTTTCGGGATANNGGGCTGCCAAGNCCGCAATATCGGCCGGGTTCCGGGCNGTCAGGATGACGCGCTCCCCCTGCCGCAGGGCCTCTGTGGCCAGCCATTNGCCNAGGCCCGAGGAGGTGCCGGTGATGAGCCAGGTTTTGCCGCAAGCCATTTCGCCGCTTCCTTTTTGGTGGTCCGGTCAAGGTCAGCTGTGCCGTGACGGGAAAAAACCGGTCCTGCCCGTGCCGGAACAGGGGCAGGACCGGTNGGGNGCATGGGGCGCGTGCAGGGGCGCCANGGGCTCGGGGCGTCCGGCCGCGGNGCGCCAGTTATACGTTAACGGGCATATTGAGCAGGTGCCCGCTGTAGATGCCGGGAATCTTNGCNTTTTCCTCCCGCGCNAGGCTGACGAGTTTTTCCACATCCACCCCGGTTTCATAGCCCATTTCATTGAGCATGTTCACGAGGTCCTCGGTGGAGGTGTTGCCCGAGGCGCCGGGGGCGAAGGGGCAACCGCCGAGGCCGCCCAGGGTGGACTGNACCTTGTCGATNCCNGCNTCGATNGCCGCCAGNGTGTTGACCATGCCCATGTTGCGGGTGTCGTGGATATGGGCCTCAAAAACGGCGTCCGGGAAGGCCTCCCTGACTTTTGTGACNACCTCNCGCACCTGCGCGGGGTTGGCCATGCCCGTGGTGTCGCAGAGGGTGAACTCGCGGATGCCCTTTTTGTACAGCACGTCGAGGAAGGCGAGCAGCTTTTCCGTGGGAAACTTGCCTTCAAAGGGGCAGCCGAANGCCGTCGCCACNTCGATGCTGACCTCGAGCTCGGGNAGCGTCTCCAGTATCTTGTCCAGCTCCGCAAAAGATTCCTCGTGGGTCTTGCGGATATTGGCCTTGTTGTGGGACTCGGAAAGGGANATGACGTTGCTGACCTTCTTGAGCCCCGCGTCTTTTGCGGCCTGCGCGCCNCGGAGATTGGGCACGAGGGCGAAAAAATCCAGGCCGGGATGGCGGGCCAGCGCCTCCTTCGCCACCTCCGTGGCGTCCTTCATCTGGGGGATGGCCTTGGGGCTGACAAAGGACGTGACCTGAATGTGCGTGATGCCCGCATCGGCAAGCCCGTCAATAAAACGCAGCTTTTCCTCCGCGGGAATGTAGTCGCACAGGTTTTGAAAGCCGTCTCTGGGTCCCACTTCCACTATTTCAACTTTTCGGCCCATGGTGTGCTCCACGGTTTGCGAAATTCTATGAATGCCTGTCTGGACAGCGCGCCAGCGAAACAGTGCGGGCGCTAGAGGACCTTTTCCTCCTGCAGGCGGTCGATATCCTCGTCGCTCAGGTCCGCAAGCTCTTTCAGCACCTCATGGTTGTGCTGGCCGAGCAGGGGCGCCGGGGAGAAGGTGTCGATCTTGTGCTCGGTGAGCTTGATCTGGTTGCCGGTGATCTTGAATTTCCCGGCCACCGGGTGCTCGATTTCCACAAACATTTCGCGGGCCCCGGCGATATGCGGGTCCTTGGCGACGCGGTCGATGGTGTTGATGGGCGCCGCGGGCACGCCGGCCGCCAGGAGGATGTCGACCGTTTCGTCGATGGTCTTGTCCTTGAGCCAGTCCTCGATATAGGGCTTGAGCTTTTCGTGGTTGATGACGCGGAGATTGTTGTCCTTGAACAGCGGGTCGTCCAGGAGCTCCTTTTTGCCCATGACATCGCAGAGGATGGTAAAGAGTTTCTGGTTCCCGGCGCCGATGACGAGCATCCCGTCCTTGGCCTGGAAGGAGTCATATGGATAAATGGCCTCGTAGCGGTTGCCGATGCGTTGCGGTATCTTCCCGGAAACCAGGTAGAGCGTATTGATGATTTCCAGCGAGGAGACCATGCTGTCCACCAGGGACACGTCCACCTTTTCGCCCTTGCCGGTCTTGAGGCGGTTGATATAGGCCGCGAGAATGCCCACGCAGCAGCTGATGCCGCCCATGACATCGGAAATGGCCGTGCCCACGCGGGTGGGCTGGCCGCCCGGCCAGCCCGTGGTGCTCATCAGGCCGCTCATGGCCTGGCCGATGATGTCGTAGCCCGGCCGCTGGCTGTAGGGCCCGAAGTGGCCGAAACCGGAAACCGAGCCGTAAATGATGGCCGGATTGATCTTTTTCAGGTCCTCATAGCCCAGGCCGAGCTTTTCCATGACGCCGGGGCGGTAATTTTCCAGCACGATGTCGCTTTTCGCCACGAGCTTCCTGAAAATTTCCTTGCCTTTTTCGGACTTGAGATTGAGCGTGATGCCGCGCTTGTTGCGGTTGAGGTTCATGAAATAGGCGCTTTCGCCGTTGATGATGGGATAATTGATACGGGCGTCGTCACCCTTGCCGGGCACCTCGATCTTTATCACGTCCGCGCCCATGTCGCCCAGCATCATGCCGCAGTAGGGGCCCGCGAGCACGCGGCTGAGGTCCAGGACGCGGATGCCGTCAAGAAGTCCTTTGCTGGCCATCTTCCATCTCCTCTGAAGGGTTCGTGAACAGGTGATGCGCGATGCCGTTCCTGAAGCATCTGCCGCTCATTTGCCAAAGGCGCCCGGATGGTTTAACGTCTTTCGGGCTGTATGTTGTGTTGAATCGGTGTATGCCAAGGTCGGGAACCGGGGGAGGAAATCCGCGCCACCGGAGGCTCTGTGGCTCCAGCCCGGACGCCCCGGCCACCTGAAGATGTTTTACTTCTGCAACGCTACGCCTGAGTTTATTCTCTGTAAATAATATAATTTTTATAGCAGGTTTATTTGTCCTTCTTTATGCAGTACGCCCCGCGAGGGAAAATCCGGGGCAGGACAATGGAGGAAGAAATGGGCACGGCCATGGAATTTGCGTACGGCACCGGCACCCTTCCGTTCACGCTGCCGGAGGGGATGCGGGCCCTGACCCTGCTGCCTCGGGACATGCCCGGCCTTGCGGACCCGGCGGCGGCCGTGGCCGAGGCGCTGGCAAAGCCCATCGGCAGCGCCTCCCTGCTTTCCCGGCTGCGCGAAAAAAAGCCGCGCAGCGTCACCGTGGTCGTCAATGACGAGACCAGGCCCACGCCGTATGAGGCCATCTTTCCGCCGCTGCTCAGGGTGTTTGAGAAAGCTGGCATCAGGGATGAGCAGGTGGTGTTCGTGATTGCCACGGGCATCCACGAGCCCCAGTCCGACGAGCTGAACAGCCGCCTCTACGGGCCCGAAATGACCCGGCGCTTCCGTTTCATCAATCATGTGGCAACCGACGCGGCCTCCTGCGTGGACCTTGGCAAGACCAGCAGCGGCTATGACTGCAAGATCAACAGGCTGGCCGTGGACTGTGATTTCCTCATCACCATCGGCGTGGTGATGCCGCATTATTTCGCGGGTTTTTCGGGCGGCCGCAAATCCATCCTGCCCGGTCTCGCCAGCCACGACACCGTACGCAGCAACCATGCGCGCATGGTCGAGCTTCTGGACGCGCTGCCGCCCATCCGGCAAAACCCCATCAGCCTCGAAATGATAGAAGTGGCGCAAAAGGTGGGCGTGGACTTTATCATCAACACCGTCACCAATGAACAGCGCCAAATCGTGTTCGTGGGCGCGGGCGACCTGGTGCAGGCCTGGTACGCCGCCGTGGATGTGTCGGCGAAAATGTATGAAATTCCTTTTGAAGAACAGGTGGATATCTGCATCGCGGCGGCGAGCGGCTATCCCAGGGATGTGAACGTGTACCAGGCCCAGAAGGCGCTGGACCATGCCGAGGCCATCACGCGGCCGGGCGGCACCATCATCTGGATAGGCGAATGCAGGGACGGCCTCGGGGAAAAGGTGTTTGAAAAGTGGCTGAATAAAAAATTGGCCCCCGAAGAACTCATGCGCCAATTCAAGGGGAATTTTGAACTGGGCGGCCACAAGGCCTATGCCATTGCAAAAGTGGCCTCAAGCCGCAAGGTGCGCCTCATTTCTTCCCTGTCCCGGCCGATGACCGAGCTGCTCTTTTGCTCCAAGGCGGAAAACGTGCAGGAGGCCTTTGACGAGGCCCTGAAAGTGTACGGACCGGGCGCCAGCGTCGCCATCCTGCCGCAGGGCTCCCTGACATTGCCGGTGAAAAAATAGGCTTCGAGCTTGCGGCCCGGCCGGGCAGGGGAATACCTGCTCGCCGCAGGGAGTTCCGACTTCGGAAATGCAAAGACCCGCTCCAGGTGAGCGGGTCTTTTGCATTGGTGGGGCCGGAGCAAAAAGGGAAGCAGTGGCCGCTAGTTCATCATGTCCGGCAGCACGAGGATAATCTGCGGGAAAAAGACGAAGAGGCACATGAGCACCAGTGCCGCAATAATGTAGGGCACGCAATAGACCACGATCTCTTCCAGCTTGAGCTTGGCGAGGTTGCAGGCCACGAACAGGCACAGGCCCACGGGCGGGGTGATTTGCCCGATGGCGAGCGTGAACACGGTGAGCACGCCGAAGAAGATGGGGTCGATGCCGAGGCTCTGCACCACGGGGAAGAAAATGGGCGTCATCAGCACCACGGCCACGGCATTGTCCAGGAAGGTCCCCACGATGAGCAGGCAGAAGCAGATGAGGAAGAGCACCAGAGTGGGGTTCTGGGAAATGGAGCGGATGGCGATGGCGAGCGTCTGCGGGATGTGCCCGCTCGCAAGCACAAAGCTGAAGCAATGGGCCGTGGCGATGAGGAAGAGGATGATGGCCGAGCTTTTGGCGGTGGCGAGAAAGACGTTGTAGAGGTCCTTGACCGAGAGGGAGCGGTGAATCCAGAAGCCCACGATGATGCCGTAGACCACGGCCACCACCGCGCTTTCCGTGGGGGTGAAGATGCCGCCGTAAATGCCGCCGAGGATGATGAGCGGCATGAGGATGGCCCAGATGGCCTCCTTGGTGCATTTCCAGGTCTCGCCGGGGGCGGGCCTGTCGCCGCGCGGGCATTTCAGCTTCTTGGCGATGAAATGGTTGCAGACCATGTAGGCGGCTGCGGTGAGCAGGCCGGGGATGACGCCGCCGATGAAGAGCTTGGCGACGGAGGTGCCCGTGAGGACGCCATAGATGATCATGATGATGCTCGGCGGGATGAGCAGGCCGATCATCCCAGAGGCGGCCACGCAGGCGCCGGAAAAGGCCTTGGAATAGCCCTTTTCCGTCATGGGCTCCACCATGACGCCGCCGATGGCCGCCGTGGTGGCCGGGGCGGAGCCGGAAATGGCGCCGAAAAAGGTGCAGGCCGCCGTGGCCACATGGGCGAGGCCGCCGAGATAACGGCCGAAGCCGCAGTTGGCGAGGTTGACGAGGCGCTGGGAAACGCCGCCCCGCGCCATGATGTTGCCGGCCAGGATAAAGAAGGGAATCGCCATCAGGGAAAAGCCGTTGGCAAAGGAGTTCTGGATGAGCACGCCCACGGAATCCGTGGTGCAGAACATGATGGCGATCATGGAGGAAAAGCCGAGCGCAATGGAAATGGGCACGCTGAGGAGCAGCAGGATAAAGAATACGCCAAAAAGGACAAGGGCTAGCATCTCCGAAACCCCTTATACTGCGGCGACGGCTTCGCCAGTTTCGCCGGTGACCAGGCAACGGATGTGCCCGATGAGATAGGCCAGCACATTGAGGGCCATGAAAACGCTCGCCAGCGGAATGGCAAGCTGCACAAAGCCCATGGGCAGCCACGTCATGGAAGCCGCTGTCTCGCCGAACTTGAAGACGAGGCGGCACACGTTGAAGCCGTCCACGATATACATGCCGAGGAACCACAGGCAGCAGGAGTCCGCGATGAGCAGCAGGAAGGCCCGCATACGCACGGACGGCACGCGGTCGACGAAATAGGTCACGGAAATATGGGTGTTTTCATAAAAGGCCACGCTGGCGCCGAGGAAGGTCGCCCAGTGGAAGAAGTAGCTCGCGAGCTCCTCCGACCAGGACAGGGCGTCGTCCAGCGCATACCGGCAAATGACCTGGAGAAAGATGAGGATGACCATGCAGATGAAGCAGACGACCATCCCCACGCAGAGGACGCGGTTGATTCCAGTATTGAATTTTCGTAGCAGTTCCATTGGCTTCCCTCTGGTCCGGGACCGCTGAATCCTGGCCTTTGTCCTGTTTCCGCGCCCCGTGGACCGCCCGGAGAGGTGCGGGACACCTTTCCGGGCGATCCGTTGACAAGCGGGGCGTCGGCGCTTTGCTTACTTCTTGCGGGCAGCGTCGATCTTGTCGAAGATTTCGTTGCCGAACTGCTTCTTGGTGCTTTCGTACACGGGCTGCACGGCGTCCATGAAGGGCTTCTTGTCCTTCACGTCGTTCACTTCCATGTACTTCTTCACTTCCTCAAGCTGGCTGGCCTCGTCCTGGGTGGCGAGCTTGCGGATTTCCACGGCGATCTTCTGGGCTTCTTCCTTGAGAATCTTCTGCTGCTCGGGCGTCAGGGCGTCGAACTTCTCCTTGCTCATGAGCAGGGGTTCCACATAGTGCTGGTGGCCGGTGAGCGAGAGGTACTTCTGCACTTCGTACCACTTCTGCTTCATGAGGTGGGCGATGGGGTTCTCCTGGCCGTCCACGGTGCCGAGCTGAAGGGCGGAATAGATGTCGCCGAAGCTCATGGGCGTGGGGGAGGCGCCGAGGGCCTTGAAGGAATCCATGACCAGCTTGGATTCGGGGGTGCGCAGCTTGACGCCCTTCAGGTCGTCGGGCTGGTTGATGGGGCGCTTGTTGTTGGTGATGTGGCGGAAGCCGTTTTCCCAGTAGCCGAGCACTTCCAGGCCCTTCTTGCCCGCTTCCTGCGTGAGGATGGCGCCCACTTCGCCGTCCATGGCGTTGCCCACATGGTCGATGTCCTCAAAGATGAAGGGCAGGTTGAGCACGCCGAAAATCGGCACGAAGGAGGAAATCACGGCGTCGGAGGTCAGCACCATGTCGGTCTGGCCGAGCTGCGCCTGGGAGACGAGCTGTTTCTGCTTGCCGAGCGTGTCGGAGGGGAAAATCTGGATGACGATCTCCCCGTTGGTGCGGTTTTTCACATTGTCCGCGAACATCTGCGAGGCAATCTGATAGTGGTGGTCAGGCGCGCCGGTATGGCCGAGCTTGAGCACCGTTTCGGCCTGGCTTGCGGCGGGAGCCAGCACAAAGCCGGAAAGGACGGCTCCCAGGGCCAGAGAACGGAAAAAGTTTTTGGAAAGCATGGGTCCCCTCTCTTTTTACAAGGTGAACAACCAGATGCCATTAGCCGGGCACCAGCCAAAGTCACCAGTAACTGGCTCGCCGTTACAGGTGTATGAAATTAAATGCCACCCTACTGAAAAAAAATGCGCTCGGCAACTGTTCACGAAATTTATATCGTTTGCATAGCCCATTTATATCAAGATTGGACAGGCCGGGCCGTGAGGAATGGTGCGGCCGCGCGCGCCGCGCTCCGGAAAGCGCCGTTCACAAAACCAGTTTACCGGGCTCGCACGCAATGGTAGCATGGGCTGCAAACGGGAACTGGCGGCCATGATAAATTTTCAGAAACTTCAGTATTTTTGCACCATGGTGGAGGAAGGCGGCATCCACAAGGCCGCCCGCAGGCTGGGCCTTTCGCAGCCTCCGCTATCCATGGCCCTGAAAGAGCTGGAAAACGACCTGGGATGCCGGCTGATTTTTCGTCAGGGCAAAAACTGGATCGTCACCGAGGCGGGCACGCGGCTCTATGAGGAAGGCAGGGCCATCCTCGCCAAGATGCGGGGCCTCGCCAACAGGATCGTGCAAAGGGATGACGAAATAGAGGGCAATGTGCGCGTGGGCTTTTCCACCAGTTGCGTGGCCATGTTCCAGCGCCTTTTGCCCAAGGTCGCCAGGGAATTTCCCCATGTGTCCTGCCAGGCCCGCTTTTCCGACAGCGAGCGCCTGGCCGGGCTTGTCAGGCAGCGGATGATTGAGCTTGCCGTGCTCTATTTGCCGCTGGACGGCAAGGAATTCAATATAACGCCGCTCCAGCCGCAACGGCTGGAGGCGGTGTTCTCCCCGCTTTTGCCGCCCCCGCCCGCAAGCGAGATGCACCTTGCCGAAGTTTGCCAATGGCCGCTGATGATCCCGCGCCGGTGGAACGGCGGCGGCATCTACAGCATCCTCAGCCGCGCCCTGCAACTGCATGGCCTGGAGCCGCGGATAATCTGCTTCAGCCAGAATTCCTATGTGCTTCTGGAGCTTCTGGAAAGGCTGCCTGCCGTCGCCATCATCCCCCAATGCGAAACGGAAGGGAAAAGACGTCTCGCGCAAAGCTATATTTATGAACTGGCGGACCCGCTCATGCCCGCCATTGTGACACTCAGGGATATCTGGCTCTCCCGCCCGGCCCGGAAAATGACGGAGCTGCTGGCGGAGGATTATGCCTGATGTTTCGGGAGTGAGACGCTCTCGGCGGCGAACTTTGCTGCCTTGAAAAGGGCACACGCCCGGATCGGGGCGTGACTGACGGGAGGCAGGTTTTCCCGCGCGGATTGAGGGTCGGAAACTTCGCGGACAGGAAAAGACTGGCAAAGGAGCAATCACGCCATGACGGACATGACGGCGGAAGCCCATTTGCGGGAAATCGAAAAGCGCCTTGAAAGCAACAGCACACTCAACGGACTGCAAGAAAAATCCGGCTCCGTATTTTTCAGCGAGCGCGAAACCTTGAGGCCGGGCCTGGTGTATTTTCTCGGCATCAACCCCGGCGGCTGCCCGAACCACAAGGACCCGCGCGAGGTGATACTCAAGAATATCGTTCCCCCCAATGGAGAAAATGCCTACTATGAGGCATGGGAGCCCAGTGAACCGGGCGCGCATCCCTTTCAGCGGAATGTCAAAAAATTTCTGGGCTCCCTGAAGGACATCGGTGTGCGCCCCGAAACGGAAAGGCTGCTCAGGGAAAAACAGGCAAAAGACTCCGGAAAGTCTCCCCTTGAGGAGGAAGAATGCTTCGTAAGAAGCATATGCAGTTCAAATCTCTGCTTCATCCGCTCCTCTGCCGTCACCACGCTGCGGCCGGGGCTCCGGAAAGCCATTGCCGCAGATGTTCACGACTACATCCTCAATACGGTGGTGAAACCCTCCATCGTTCTCATCAACGGCCTCGGCGCCTATGACATCTTCACGGACATGCTGGGCCTCAAGGGAGGGCGCGGGGAAGACCTGGACACCGGAATGAAATGCAAGGTCTGGCTCCACAGCCTTGACGGGGACAAGCTTGTGGTGGGCCTCCCCCACCTCAGCCCGCGGCGCCCGCACCACAGGGCGGTCGACAACGGCCACTGGCAGCAGCACGGGTATCGCGTGCTCCTGGAAAAATGCAGATGTGTGCTCGAAAACAGGCCTGACGGTGGCTGCACCTGGCCCCGGCTCCAGAGCGCCTGCTGAGGAAGCAGGGGCGCCCGCGGATATCCCACAGGGCGCTCTCAGGGAAGAGCCCCCCTACACAAGATTCCGGCCCCAGGAATAAAGGGTAGCCATGCTTGACTTCATCCATCAGTCCCCGGCGCTGGCCGGGCTCTGCGCCGGGCTCATCACCTGGCTCTTCACCACCCTGGGCGCGGCGGCCATTTTCCTCAAGCGGGAATTTTCCCGCAGGACGCTCGACATCCTCCTCGGTTTCGCGGGCGGCGTCATGCTGGCGGCGAGCATGTGGTCGCTGCTCGCTCCGGCGCTGGAACTGGCACAGCCCGCCTGGGGCACATGGAAGTTCGTGCCCCCGGCGGCGGGCCTTCTGCTGGGCGCGCTCATCTTGCGGCTGCTCGACTTCGCGACGCCCCACTTCCACCTGATGCTCGGCCGCCCCGACGGCCCCGAAAGCAGGCTCCCGCGCAGTTTCCTGCTCGTCTTCGCCATCACGCTGCACAATATCCCCGAGGCGCTGGCCGTGGGCGTGGCCTTCGGCGCGGCGGCCATCGACCCGACCCTGGGCATGGCCGGGGCCTTCACCCTCATGTTCGGCATCGGGATGCAGAACATCCCCGAGGGCATGGCCGTTTCCCTGCCGCTTTTGCGCGAGGGCATGGAGCGCCGCAAAGCCTTCTTCATCGGCCAGCTCTCCGGCCTGGTGGAACCCGTGGCCGCGCTCGCCGGGGCGCTCCTCACTTCGCTCGCCCTGCCGCTGCTGCCCTGGGCGCTCGGTTTCGCGGCCGGGGCCATGATCTTCGTCACCGTGGAGGAGGTCATCCCCGAGGCCCACGCCTCGGGCAATGGCGACGCCGCCACCATGGGGCTCGTCGCGGGCTTTGCGGCCATGATGTGCCTGGACGTGCTCTTCAGCTGAGGCGCGGCGCCTCCCTCAGCGCCGCTCCTCCAGCAGGTAGCCGTAGCCTTCCTTCTCCATGTCCTTCAAGGGGATGAAGCGCAGGGCCGCGTCATTGATGCAGTAGCGCAGGCCCGCTGGGCCGTCCGGGAAGATGTGGCCGAGATGCGAATCCCCCTGCGCGGAGCGCGCCTCGATACGCCTCATGCCGTGGCTTTCGTCGAGGCGGCCGGTGACATGGCCCTTGCCGATGGGCCGGGTGAAGCTGGCCCAGCCCGTGCCGGAATCGAACTTGGCGGAGGACGCGAAGAGCGGCTCCCCGGTGACCACGTCCACATAGATGCCCGGCTCATGCCGGTTCCAGTGCTCGCCTGTGAAGGCGGGCTCGGTGACGCCCCCTTGCGTGACTGCGTACTGCATGGGCGTGAGCTTCTCGCGCAGGGCCTCGTCCGCGGGCTTTGCCCAGGCACGGGCGTCGGGCGCCACGGGCAGCGGCGGCTTCCTGTTCAAATCGATGTGGCAATAGCCGCCGGGGTTCTTTTTCAGGTAGTCCTGATGATAGTCCTCGGCCGGGTAAAAGTTGCGCAGCGGCGCGAGCTCCACGGCCAGCGGCTCCCCGGCGAGGCCCTGCATGAGCGCGAGGAGCTGTTTCAGTTGCGCCGCCTCCTCCTCGCTGTCGTAATAGATGCCCGTCCTGTACTGCGTGCCCACGTCATTGCCCTGGCGGTTGACGGAAAAGGGGTCGATGATGCTGAACAGGCAGTCCACCAGATAGTCGAGCGTGACCTTTTCCGAATCATAGACCACTTCCACGGCTTCCACGGCTCCGGTGTCCCCGCTGCAGACGGTTTTGTAGTCCGGGTGCGGGACAGTGGAATTGGCGTAGCCCGTTTTTGTGGCGAGAACCCCTGGCACGCGCGAGAAATATTCCTGCACGCCCCAGAAACAGCCGCCGCCGAACCATATCTTCTTTTCCATACATGCCCCCGTGCCTGTACCGGCAAGAAAAATGACCAGCGCGCCCAGCGCCGCCAAAAGCCCTTTTTTCACGTTCCTGCCCCTCCCGTGACTGGCCGCCTGCGGAAAAAGCCCGCTGCCCCGCGCCCTGCGCGGCCGCCTGTCCAAGAGTTAAGAAGCCGCCCCGAAACCGCAAGCCCTGCAGGGGACGGGAGCCCTTGCCCCCTTGTCCCGGCCCGGCGCCCTTGCTCCTGAAAGGCCGCTGCTGTATGGTGCAGCGCAATGCCGGGGGCGTACCGCACGAAGTCCGCCGCCCCCGCCACGGAGGCCCCATGCCCCAGAAGCCACGCCCGGTGAACCGGCAATCCACCGTGGAGGGCCTCAACGAGCCCTGGGCCGTGCTGCTGCCCGGCGCCCCGCGCAAGCAGTTCCCCTCGGGCGCGCCCCTCGACCTCGGCCGGGACGTGCTCTTCCGCGGGCGCCCCGGCCTCTACTATATCATCCGGGGGCGGGTGCGCGTCTCCTATGTGGGCAGCGAGGGGGNGGAAAGGCCCGTGCTCTATGCCGGGCCCGGCACCNTGCTCAATGTCTCCTCGGTGATTGCCGACGATTTTTCCAACTCGCTCGCCGAGTGCGTGCTGCCCACGGAAATCGCCATCCTTGACCCCGGCCTCATCACCGACCCGGAATTTGTGAAAAACTACCCGGAGCTGATGATCAACCTTGTGCGCTCGCTCTGTGTGCACATGGTCATCCACACCCAGCGGCTCGCGGACGCCTCGCTCTGCGGCACCGTGGCCCAGGTGTGCCGCGTGCTCAGCGAAATCTCCTCCGGGCGGGAGCGCTGCGCGCCCGGCCTGACCCAGCAGGAGCTCGCGCGCCTGCTCGGCGTGCACCGCGCNACGCTCACCCGCGCGCTCTTCCGCCTGCGCGGGCTCGGCATCATCGGCAAGTTCACGCGCAAGGAGCTCGAAATCCTCGACCCGGCGCGCCTTGCCGAGCTCGCGGACGGGGAATAGCGCCCGCCNCNGCTTNNGCNCCTCCNCNCCNNGNCNCCANNCCTNCCCGCTGCCTCCCCCNACACNCNCNNGGCTCCNCACGGNCCGNCGCCCCNCGTNCCGCTCTGCTNTCTTTTTCGCAAACGTGAAAAAAAGCACACGGATTGCTGCATTTGCGCCATCNTTCCCTCGCCGCGCCCGCTACTGTGGCATCGTGAAGCAAGGAGAAGGACCATGGAAAATTTGCAAACTGCGCCCGTGACNCGGCACGAGACCGACGTCCTCATCCTCGGGGCCGGGGCCTCGGGCTGCGGGGCGGCGCTCGCCACCGCGGGCAAGGGCGTGCGCGTGCTTCTGGCGGACAAGGGCAGGCTCGAGAGCTGCGGCTCCCTCGGCGGCGGCAACGACCACTTCATGGCCGTGCTCGGCACNGACGCGCCGGGNGACGACTTCGAGACGGCCATCCGCTTCTACACCGCGCCTTCCAGCGGATACAGCCGCAAGCACATCGAGCAGTGGCTCGCCACCATGCCGGTGATGATCGGCATCCTCAAGAGCCTCGACATCGAGTTCAAGCACAATCCCGACGGCTCCTTTTACCGCACCACGGGTTTCGGCCAGCCCGGAAGCTGGTGGACCCACATCAACAACGGCAAGTACATCAAGCGCCGCCTCGCCGGGCTCGCCCGCTCCACGGGCGTGGACACGCTGGAATATTTCCAGTGCACGGCCCTGCTCACCCGGGACGGGCGCATCGTGGGCGCGGCGGGCTTCAACGTGCTCGACGGNTCCTTCCATGTGGTTTCGGCCAAGACGGTGGTGCTGGCCCTGGGNNGGCTCAACGGCCGCGTNTCCACCAATTCCTCGCACAATGCCTTCAACAGCGCCTTTTCCCCCTTNGTCACCGGCAGCCAGATCGCGCTCGCCTATGAGGCCGGGGCCGANCTGCTCACGCTGGACAGCGAGCAGGAGGCCACGCTCATCCCCAAGGGCTGGGGCTGCCCCGGCATGAACGGCATCACCAGCAGCGGCGCCAANGGCCTCAACGCCCTGGGCGAGCGCTACATGGCNAANTACCACCCCATGATGGANGTCGGCCCGCGCTGCCTGCTCGTGCAGGGCACGGCGCGGGAACTCGCCGAGGGCAACGGCCCGCCCTTCCGGCTNGACCTCACGCATATCNACAAGGATGTGCTCCACCACCTGCAATATGACTCCATGCCCGGCGACAAGGAAACCTGGAACGACTACTGCGCNCAGGCGGGCATCGACTTTTCCACCAGGCCCATGGAAGTGGAGCTTTCGGAAATCTATGTGAACGGCATCATGCGCCTGAAGGACAATTTCGAGACCACCAGCGTGGCCGGGCTTTTCGGCGGCAGCATGTTCCACGATTTCTCCGGCTCCAGCTGCAGCGGCTANATCGCNGGCGGCCACGCCGCGGCAAAGGCCGCGGAGATGGACGCCACGCCCGACTGGGACTGGCTCGCCCGCGAGGCGGAAAAGGAAAAGGCCCGCGTCTATCGCCCGCTCGNGGTGAAGGACGGCATCCGCCAGGCCAGGTTCGAGGAGGCCATCCGCCAGGTCATGAACTACTACATGGGCTATGTGAGAAGCCGCNAGGGCATGGAAACGGCCCTCGCCAAGCTCGCCCTGGTGGAGGCAGCCGCGCCCGANGTGCAGGCCGCCAACCTGCACGAGCTCATGCGCGCCCACGAGTCCTTCCATCTTCTGCGCACCTGNCAGCTCGCCACCGCGGCCTCCCTCGAGCGCAACGAGACGCGCTTCGTCTATCGCCGCTCCGATTACCCGGAGGAGGACCCGGCCTATGAATCGCGCCTGCTCGTGGTCTCCCGCGGGGACGACGGCCCGCGCCTGGAATGGCAGTGAAGTGAACGCAGTCCCGAGACGCAACGAGGGGGNATGACCATGCCGCCAGTTTTCAGCCGGGAATCCGGCAAGACATATATCATCAACGATTCCCGGTCCGGGCAGGCGCACGCCTCGCCCTGCGAGCGGGCCTGTCCGCTCGGCAATCCCATCCAGAAGATGGAAAAGGCCCTGGCCGAGGGGGACGCCGCAGGCGCGCTCGCGGTGCTGCGCGCCTCCAATCCCTTCCCCGGCGTCACGGGCCGCGTGTGCCCGCACCCCTGCGAAGGCCGCTGCAACCGGGGGGAGAAGGACGACGGGCTCGCCATCCGCTCGCTGGAGCGCTTTGCCGCGGACCACGGTTTCGCCGGGCTCAGGCATCCGGTGCGGCGCCCCGCCAGCGGCAAAAAGATCGCCATCATCGGCTCCGGGCCCGCGGGCATGGCCGCGGCCTGGTATTCGGCGCTGCTCGGCCACGAGGTCACGGTGTTCGAGGCCTCGCCCGTGGCCGGGGGCACGCCGCGCCTTTCCATCCCCGACTTCCGGCTGCCCAAGGACGTGGTGGACCACGAGGTCGGCATCATCCTCTCCCGCGGGGTGCGCGTGCTCACCAATGTGGAGGTGGGGAGGGACCTCGCGCTTGCCGACATCATGCGCGAGTTCGACGCCTGCCTCGCGGCCGTGGGCAACCGCCGGGAGCGGCGCCTCGACATACCCGGCATTGAAAAGAGCCTCGCCGCGGTGGAGTTTTTGCGCGCCAACAACCTTGCCCGCAGCGACCTTTCCGGCAAAAAGGTCGTGGTGCTCGGCGGCGGCGGCGTGGCCTTTGACTGCGCCTTCACCGCGCGCCGNCTGGGGGCGGAGTCCGTGGCGCTCGTCTGCCTCGAGTCCCGCGAGGGCCTGCGCGTGCCCGCCGCCGAGGTGGCGCAGGCCGACGACGAGGGCGTGACCATCCACGGCGGCAACCTCGCCTCCGCGGTGGAGCTNNNCCNCGCGGGNGANCCNNGCGCCGTGCGCGCCCGGCGNGTGGACGCCTTCCACTTNGACGAGGGCGGCAACCTCCACGCCGAGTTCGCCGANGCGCCGGAGACGGTGCTCCCCGCCGATGTGGTCATCTGCGCGAGCGGCCTCATGCCGGACCTNGGCTTTTTGCNGAGCGGCGGGGANCTTGCCGGGGTCACGCGCACGCCCCGTGGCGGCATCGCGGTGACGGACGCCATGTCGTCCGTGCCCGGCTTCTTCGCCGCGGGCGAGTGCGCCANCGGGCCCTCGCTCGTCTCCTCGGCCATCGCTTCCGGGCGCAGGGCCGCCTTTGACATGGACGCCTGGCTNCGCGGCGAAGCGGCGCCCCGCGCCCTCGACGCCTGGCTGGACGAGGAGGGCCGCATCCAGACGGCCCCGGTGCCCAAAGCCGCGGAGCAGAAAGAGGTCGCTTTCGCGGACATCGTCAACGATTCCTTCAAGCCCAAAGCCCCGCGCCGNGCCNCCAAAAGCAAGAAGGCGGCGGACANCTTCTTCGCCTTTGAGGAGCTGGATCAGGGCCTGACGCCGGAGGACGCCGCCGCCGAGGCCGAGCGCTGCCTGCACTGCGGCCACTGCCAGACNTGCGGCGAATGCGTGGCGAGCTGCCCCGGCCTCATCCTGGAACTGGGGGAAAGCTCGCCCGTGGTGCGCTATCCCGACGAATGCTGGCATTGCGGCTGTTGCCGTCTGGCCTGCCCNGGCGGCTGCATCTCCTTCAAGTTTCCGCTGCACACCTTCCTGTAAACCAAAACCCCGCACACCCGGAGGATTGCATGAAGCGCCACTCTCTCCTCGTCATCCTGCTCCTCGTGAGNCTTCTTNTGCCCGCCATCCCGGCCAGGGCCGCGGAGCCCGAGTATGTCTGGAGCCTCAACCTGCCCATNCCGCCCATCCACAACCGCTGGAAAAACGCCATCCAGCTCTGGGCCNCGGAAATCGAGAAGCGCAGCGACGGCCGCATCAAGATCGAGCCCTATTTCGCGGAATCCCTGAGCAAGGAGGCCGACGCCTTCGAGTCCGTCAAGACGGGCGTGGCCGACCTTGCGGAATTCAGCTTCGACGTGGCCGTGGGCCAGTTCCCCTTCCACGAGCGCGCCATGACCCTGGCGAGCCCCGGCGTGTCCATCGAGCAGCCCACGGNATGGGTGGTGGCCATGCAGGAGGCCTTCCCGCAGGTGATGAAGGAGTTTGACGGCGTGAAACTGCTGTTCACCCATGTGCAGACCGTGGGGATGCTCATCGGCAGCAAGGAGCCCATCAAAACGCTCGCCGACTTCAAGGGCAAGAAGATCAACGTCATCGGCGACTACCAGGTGGCAAGCAAGGTGGGCGCGCTGGGGGCCTCGGTGGTCAACATGCCGCTCGGCGAGGTGTTCACGAGCCTCCAGCAGGGCGTCATCGACGCGCTCACCTGTGACTATGACCTGCTCGTGTCGCGCCGCTTCGGCGAGGTGGTGAAGCACGTCACGGCCGTGAACACCACCTGTTTCGTGTTCGGCATGATGATGAACGAGGCCGTTTACAACGACCTGCCCGACGACCTCAAGAAGGTGGTGGACGAGGTCTCCGGCGAGTTCGCGGGCCAGGTGTTCAGCAATTTCTGGACGACGCTCCCCTACGAGAGCCTCGACACCTGGCTCAAGGACATGGGAGGCACCCTTCATGTGCTCTCGGACGAGGAATATGCGGAGATCGACCGCCGCATCGCGCCGGTGCGCAAGGAATGGATCGACATCGTGACCAGGGCCGGCTACCCGGGCGAGGAAATGGCGAAGAAGATGGACGAGTTGCAAGGCAGGTACGCCAAGCCCTGGAGGGACAGCCGCTCCGCCGAAATCAGCCGCACGGGGCGCGCCAACTGACCGCAAGGACCGCGAGGACCGCGGGATGCGGGGGGCGGCCGCCGCCCCCCGCGAACCCGGTACCGCCCGCACGCCGCTATCCTGCCACAGGAGACCGCCATGCAGACAGCAAGCCCCAACGCCTCCCTGCTGCTCAGCGCAGCCCGCGCCCTCGCGCCTTTTGAAAAGCTCTCCTCCGGCCTGAGCATGGCGGGGATGGCCGTGCTCTTCCTGATGATCGTCCTCACCTTTGCGGATGTGTTCCTGCGCTACATTTTCGGCAATTCCATCAGCGGCACCGTGGAGCTGACCGAGCTCTGCATGGTGGTCGTGGTCTATGCCTGCATCGCCTCAACCCAGTGGGAGAAAAGCCATGTGCGCATGGACATCCTCACCTCGAGGCTCACGCCGCGCTGGCTCGCCTTCGTGGACGTGATGACGGGCGTCTGGTCCTTCGCCATCGTGCTGCTCTGCGCGTGGACCACCTGGCTCTATGCGCGCAGCACCTCCTCGGTGACGCTCGTCTTGCGCATCCCGCTCTGGCCCTTCATCCTTTTCGCCTGTTTCGGCTTCTGCCTCCTCGCCGTGGCCCTGCTCCAGCACTGGCTGGAGGACGCGGCCGCCTGCACGGAGAAAAACGGCGCGGGCAAGACCCTGCTCGCCCTCGCCCTGGGCCTCGCGGGCGTGGCCCTGATGACCTGGGTCGCGCTCACGCGCGTGCCCGCCATGCAGAGCGTGAGCGTGGGCCTGGCGGGGCTCGCCTTCCTCTTCATCCTCTTCTTCATGGGCGTGCCCGTGGCCTACGCGCTGGTGGCGGCCGGGCTTGTCTTTATCGCGCAGCTCAAGGGCGTTCCGCCCGCCTTCGTCACCACGGGCAAGGCCCTCTACGCCACCGCGGGAAGCTACGCGTGGTCGCCGCTCATGTTCTTCATGGTCATGGGCTATCTGTGCTTCTACGGCCGCTTCGGGGCCGACATCTATTCCTGCGCGCGCACCTGGCTCGGGCATCTGCGCGGCGGCCTCGCCCTGTGCAGCGTGGTGGCCTGCGCGCTCTTCGGGGCCGTGGTGGGCGACGTGCTCTCGGGGAGCATCGCCATGGCCGCCATCGCGCTCCCGGAAATGCGCAAGTACGCCTATGACGACACCCTCGCCGTGGGTACGCTCGCCTGCTCGGGCACCATCGGCTGCCTTATCCCGCCGAGCACCACCTTCATCATCTACGGCGTGCTCGCGCAGCAGTCCATCGGCGACCTCTTCGTGGCGGGCGTCATTCCCGGCCTTGTCTGCATGGGCTGCTTCATGCTCGCCGTGTGGCTCAAGGTGTATTTCCGGCCGGGGCTCGCCCCGCGCCTGCCCGAGGCCACGCGGCACGAGAAGCTCGCCTCGCTCAAATCCGGCCTGCCCATCCTGCTCATCTTCATCCTCGTCATCGGCGGCATCTACGGCGGCATCTTCACGGCCACCGAGGGCGGGGCCATCGGCGCCTGCGGCACGCTCATCCTCGCGCTCCTCATGCGCAGGCTCAGCTGGCAGAACCTGATGACCGCCATGCGCGATTCCGTGAAGTTCATCTCCATGTGCTTCACGGTGCTCTGCGGGGCTATCGTGTTCAGCTACTTCATGGCCATGTCGCGCATCCCCATGCTGCTCGCCAATTCTATCGCCGCGCTGGACCTGCCGGGGATGCTCATCATGCTGCTCATCGTGGGCACCTTCCTTCTGCTCGGCTGCTTTTTGCCCTCCCTGCCGCTTTTGCTCATCTGCGTGCCCATCTTCGTGCCCATCGCCAAGGTGTTCGGCTGGAACCTCATCTGGTTCGGCGTCATCATCGTCATTCTGGACAACATGGCGTCCATCACGCCGCCCTTCGGCATCAACCTTTTTGTGATGAAGGAGATCGCCGGGGTCTCGCTGGGCACCATGTACCGCTCCGCCCTGCCCTTCGTGGCGGCGCTTCTGCTGTGCCTTGCCATCATCATCGCCTTCCCGGCGCTCTCGGTGTGGCTGCCTTCCATCCTCTAGGGACGGAAAAGGCCGCCCGCGCCTGAAACGCGGGTCCGCATTTGCCGCTGCTTCCGGCCCTCCCGGAAGCGGGCAAACAAAAAGGGAACCGTCCCGGCGGTTCCCTTCTTTTTTCTCCTGGCGCCCGGGGAGCGGGGCCGTCAGTTCTGCCTTTCCGGGAACACGACCACGAGCAGCATCTTGAAGTCGTCGAGCGCGCTCACCGCATGGGGGTGTCCCGCGGGCATGACGATGCTCTGGCCTTGCGCGAGCTCGAAGCTCTTGTCATCGATGGTGATCTTGCCGCGGCCCTCCAGCGCGGTCACGAAGGCGTCCCCCGAGGATTTGTGGGCGCTGATGCCCTCGCCCTTGGACATGGCGAACAGGGTGACGCCCACTGCCGGATTTTGCACGAGCGTCTTGCTCGTCACCTGGCCGGAGGCGTAGTCCACCTGCCCGGCGAGGTCCACGGGCTTCGCGTAGTCGATATTCTTGAGGTGCTTCGGCCCCTGCGGGAGCAGAAGCTCCCCCGCGGGCTCCTGCTGGAGCAGGATGGGCGTGGGCGGAACGGTCTGAGCCGGGTCGTTTTTCACTGCCTGCGGGATGTCATCGGGTTTTGCCATGGTCTCGCTCCTTGGTGCTGATGGTGCCGCGCGCCCGCGCTAGAACTCATAGCGCAGCACGCCGAACAGGCCCTGGTTGGCGGTGTGCTCGCCGAACTGGGCGATATAGTTGATGCCGCCGGAGAAATTGCCCGCCCTGAACTCCACGCCCGCGCGGCCGCCATACGTGATGTTGTCCATGACCTGGCTCTCGAAGTCCTGCTCCGCATGCGCGCCGGCATAACGCACCTTGGTCGTGGCGTAGGTGTCGCTGAGGACCGGGATGGCCTTGAGGTTGACGAGCGGCGTGATTTCCCAGCCGCTCTCGAGCAGGAAAGGCTTGGTGAGCACAAGGCCGAAGGGCATGGTCCAGACATTCTGGTGGGTGCGCAGGCCGTGCAGCACCTCCTCGCCATTGAGGGTGGCGTCAAAGGGCTCGGTGACCATGTGCAGGTAGCGCACGCCGAGGTGCGGCCGCAGATTCACATAGCTGGTATCGATCTCATACTCGGCGCGCAGGCTCATGCCCAGCGACCAGGCCGGGACGTCGGCCTTGAGCTCGCTGCCGNNCANNTCGCCNGGCAGGTCCTGCCNGACCTTGTTGTANACCGAGGTNTAGTCGATCTCGGCGTCGAGGCTAAAGGCTCCCGGCTTCCACACCCCATAGGCCCCGATACCCCAGAAATTGGCGTTGTTCCGGGTGGTGGCCATGTCGCCCGTGCTTTTCACATAGCCCGCACCAAGATTGAGGCTCAGGCCCGCGCGCAGGGTATTGCCCCAGGTGTAGTCGCCGCCGATGGCGAGGCCGCCGATGCCGCCGCGGAAGCCGTAGCTCGCCGTGCCTCCGTCGAGCCCGGAATGGTCGATGGATTCATAGAGCGGGATGGCCCAGAGCGCGAAACTGTGCCGGTAGAGGTCCTCCTGCCCCAGCTTGATGCGCGAGTAGATGGCCGACTCCATGGACTCGCTGGCCGCGCGGGAGAGCCTGGGCACGCCGCTCGCCACGCCCACGCTCTTGGTGTGCGGNGCCTTTTCCGTCACCGAGAACTGCCCTTCCTTGCCGTCGCCGAGGCGTGTGAGGCCCAGCAAGGGATTGCTGGAAATGAGGTTGGCCCCGTTCCAGGCCGTGTCATCGGCATAGCTGGTGGTGATGTTGCGGCCGAGCGCCACATAGGTGTGACCNGGNGTNACNTGGTCGATNTANATTTTCGCGCCNCCCGGCACCGTGGTGGCCGTGGGNGNGGCGGCGCTGATGGCCCCCGGCACGGAGGCGGGGAGCGCNCGCGTGGCCACNGCGGGATTGGGATAGTTGACCCCGGCCTTGGCGCCGTCGATGGCGAGGAGGGAATTTGNNGAAAAACTCANGGAAGGCGCNCCGGCCCNCGCCTGCGGAGCGGCCCTGCCCAGTGCGCGCGTGGCCGCGCCCACNGANGCCGCGTGGTCCACGCTGAGTTCCGCGCCCAGCGTGAGCGGCGAAAACACGCCGAGCACCGCGGCGGAGGGGCCCATGCCTGCCCGTGCCGTGATGGCCTTGAGGGTCCCCGTATCGCGCGTGCCCGTGGCGAGGCGGCCGTTGTGGCCCACGGTNATGTCGCCGTCCGTGCGGTTCCCCGCGCCCCCCGCCGTCACGAAGTTCTCGACAGCGCCAAAGGCCTGGCCCGCGCCCGCGCCCACGTTGAGCGCGTGGCCGTGCTGCGTGAGGTTCCCGATCTTCACGTCCGTGGCGGCGCTGTCCCCTGCCGCGCCGATTTGCATGNCGCCCTGGCTGACGGAAACCGTGTTGATGGAGGCGTTGATGCCGTTGTGCAGGGTCACGGAAGCGGCGCTGAGCGTGTCACCGCTGAGGGAGCCCCCGCCGATGCGCGCGGTNCCGGCCACCCCCANCGTGGTGAAGCGGCTCGCGCCATTATTGTTCACGTCCAGCCTGCCACCCACCCACGCGGCCTCACTGTGGGAGACCAGGGCGCCCCCCGCGCCGTATTCCGCATTGCCGACCGCCTCCGTGCCCGTGATGCTGAANGAGCCGTTGTGCAGGGTGAAGTCGCCNGNGCTTCCGCCGTCGATGTCGCTCTTGACCACCATCAGGCGCCCGGTCTCAATGCGCGAAGGGGTGGAGACGCCCGCGAAGTCNGTCACCTCNCCAGCCGCGATGAGGGACGCCTTGACGTTGGTCCCGGTAAGCGTCTTGGCCGGGGTGATGGAAAAGGGGCCACCCACGCTTATCTGGCCGCTGGTGCGATCAACGCCGGCCACGATGCTGCCCCCGGCGCTGATACTGTCGGCCGTGAGGTTGCGGACGCCGATGCTGCCCCCGGCCTCNATGGTCAGATGNCCGNTCCCCTGCAAGACATTGTAGGCGCGATATGCCGAGCTGTAGGTGCCGATGTCTCCCCCGGCGCGGATGGTGCCCGAGGCATTCTGGATGCCGCCGTCCCCGAGTTGATGCGGATCCAGGAAATAGATGTTGCCTCTCGACTCCAGCAGCGACCCCGCCTGCATACGGTTGGCCGTGCTCCCGAGGACCCCGTTGATGTGGACATCCAGGTTGGAGGTCACCTTGCCCCCGTTCTGGATGTCGAGATCACGGATGGTAAGCCTCGCNTGGGAAAAGACCTCCATGCCGCTGGCNACGCGCACGGTTGTCACCATGTGCTGGCCGCCNCCGATGAGGCGGATATTGCCGTTCTGCGCGGACATTTCATTGAAAGGCGCGTTNCCTGTCCCTACGGTGCCATTGACGACAAGGTTCGCGCCGTTGGTGACNACGCGCGAAGCGCTGCCGGATATACTCCCGATGTTGCCGTCGATGGTCACAGTGGGGCGATTGGATGTGGCTCCGGTCCCGACNATGACNGTGCTCTGGCCGGNGCCNCCAAGCGAAAGAGTGCCGGAAAAGGTGCCCTTCTGGAGCACAAGGGTGGCGTTGCCGCTGTCCGATGAAAGGGTGAAGCGCGGCGTGCGGCTGGTACTGCCGGTACTNGNNANCAGCCCANCGCNATTGTTGCCNGTGAGGGTGAGAGTGCCGTTGCTGTATTCGAAGGAGCCTGACCTGCTGGTGGTAACTATCTGNGCATAGNTGTTGTTGCCGGAGAGNGACNNGCCGCTGTACGTGCCGTTGGGATCATTTGTCGCGCCAGCCGGGGACGGCGCAAGGCAGAAGCCGAACAGCGCCGCGGCGAGCGCGGGCAGCACACCCTTGAGAAATGAAGATTCATGCGAAAAAGCAGTCATCGCACACCCCTGTCTGGGCAAGAGTCACGCACGGCGCCGGCGCGGCCTCCCTGCCGTCGCGCCGGAGAGGCCCGCGAGATCTTCGCAGCGCCCGCAGCCGGGCCACTGATGCGGAGCCGGGCGAAAAAGCCTCCCGCTTCAGCCAGCCTGTGCGTGTCCAGCAATTTTGCTAATCCCGACTTGTATAGCCCCAAACTGCGCAAATGTCCATTTTGCTGTGCAGCACAATGGAAGTTTCTATAGAGTAGATGGGAATATACCGGAAATACAGAGACTTGCTGCCACATGGGCGCGTCCTTGTGGGGAGTGAAGCAGAGGAAGGAAGGGAATCTTCGCGGAGCGCGCAAAACACGAGGGGACTGCCCCCGGTCATCCCCGCGCTTTTTTCGGGCTGCACGATGGCTCAGTCCGTTCCTGCGCCAGGCTCTCCATGTCCTCTGGTCTGGACGTCACACCGCATTGATACTGTGACAGCCCCCTCGTAAAGGAGAGAGTTGGTCAAATCTTTGGCCGCATAGCTGCCAGACATGGCATATGCAGATCTGCCCCCTGTGTATCATTGTATCTTCTTAAAACTTTCTTTTTTATAGAGTGGCCCTTGAATTGAATAGACATTCCAAATTGTATATTCATTTTTGGGATGGTTGGCTCTTATCCAATGCCCAGTAACGTGCTTCCTTTCCCTGGATGCATCAAGCCACGGCTGTTTCTTTTCCGAAGAATCGGAAATCCATGCATTACGAATGATGGTGGGCACATCCCAGTTGACCATAAGCGATTTCCTGTCGATACGAAGCTCCCCGTGCGCATCGTATTCTTTGACCAAAAGAAGCCCATGGGCATAGGCCGGAGGCTGTCCCCCCCATGCTTTTACTACTTCTGCGCTATCCCCCTTATAGTCATGATCAGAAACAAGAATTATTTGAGTATTATTATACACACCATTGGCTTTCATCCAATTAAACCATTCAATCAGGTGTTTTAGCGCAAAATATTCGGCTCTCAGATGTTCTTCCGTGATTCCAAATTTTGTTTTAAAATCTCGCTTTGGTTCTTTCCAGTCACTCTTATCTGTATCAGGCATACCATTCTCATTTAATATCCACGGCCAATGTGTTAGCTCATTAACAAAATATATAAAACTATTCTCTTCCGTGTCAGACACATTTGAAGCATAAAGCGGAAGCTCAAGATTCGCCAGCTTGGTTGCTGTGACCCAAGTATTCCAGTTTAGATTGGAAATTGTATTATTCCAACTTCCCTTGCTATAAATATTTTTTTTGAAGTTCAGGGGAACAATATTATAAAGCCCATTCATGGTGAAAAAATTATGAAAACTCTTAACTTTTTTTACATTAAAATTATGTTTCTTGGCCCAAAGTAGAAGGGCACCGTCCCATATGGTCCATGGCGTATTCACAAAATTGGTCTTTACGGTATCTAATAAATGCGGTTTCACCAAATCCGGCGAGAAGAAGCTGGTCTCATACACAGAAACCCTGAAATTATGTTCTTGCAAGTCGCGGAAAAATGTTCCATATGCAGCACAAACTTTTTCCTCGAGGCTTTTTTCGGTGTTCTGATTCAAGGCAAGAGGATGCGCGGCTTCGCCTCCAAGTATGCCCGGCTTTCCCATCAGTGTGGCCCAACCGCCTGTCACCACATCTTCATACCAGATGAACCCATCGAGCTCGTCCTTAAGCTGGGGATGCCTTTCCAGCAGTTGATTCATATTCCCACCAGAAAACATATCCAGCATAACGACAACGACATTCTTTCCTTTTTTGCTAAACGTAAAGAAGTCTCTCACCTGCTCCGGAATCCCAAAATCATGGCTCCGTTCCGCTTGCGATTGCCTGATATTGGCCATAACCGTCTTGGCTGCAGTGAAATGAACCCCAGTCATTATGAGGAGAAGAGTAAGCGAAGCATACATGATGCTTCCCAAAATTTTTACTCTCCTGAAATAAATAAGAGCAAAGCAGAAAAAAAGACTGAGCAACAAAACGATAGCATCGATAATTACATTATACCACTTGTCTAAAGCTGACGGGTTCTGAAACGCAAATGCGTCCATCACACCTACATCAGGGGCGGCGATGAAACAAAAAACCAACGCGGCAAGCGCGCACATGCTGCACAGAAGACCGAATACCCAACGCACTGGCCGGAGCAGTACGCACGCAAAGGCAACGCAGAGCATGACGACCAGAAAAATCCCAAATCTGTCAGAGGCAAAATCCTCCACGCTCATATCAAAAACAAAAGGATCCGATTGGAAGACCATGAACGGCAGATACACCAAGACCAGAAACGCCAGAAGCGTCATGGCCGGAAATAACAGATGTCCGAGGTCCTGCTTTTGGGGCTTCACATACGCGTATCCCCTTTTCACGACGCTTTTGCCCAGGGTGAGCGCCCACATCACGCCACACACCAGCAGGAGCCCGAGGATAAGCTTGAGGACGCTCGGATCTCTCAGACCATAACGCGCCAGAACATAGGGGAGGCCCAGGCCGCTCACCAGCACGGCGAGGGCCTCGCCAGCGGGGAGCCGCCGGGCAAGGGGCAACCTGTTTCTCCCCAAAATCCCCAGCCCTGCCAGCGCGGCGAACAAAAGGCAACTCATGGCAAGCGAGGGCACGGCGTGCTTCACGAGGCCATAGCCGAGCATGGCGCAGGCCGCCGCGCCGATGATGCCCAGCAGCACAAAAACTGGCGCTTCAAGGCGGAGCGCCCGTGCCCAAAGGCTTGCCAGTCCCTGCCCCAGCCGCTCCCGTGCCCCTGCCAGCCATTGCTTCGCGTCTTCCCAGCCGGGGCGCTTCATCCAGTCCTTCTGCACGATGTTCTTGCAGAGGGAATAGACATTGTTCAGCGTCCAGTAAAAGGTGAGGCCCGCCGGGGAATTGTAGAGCAGCACCAGAAAGATGCCGGCCATGCCGTAGAGCTGTATTTTGTCCCGGCGTGAAAGGCCATGCGTGTAGAAAAAGGCGGAAAACAGGTTGATGGCCGTCATCAGGATGGGCAGCACATTGATATGCACACCGGCGATGGACAAAAGGCCGTCGGGCGCGCCGAGATTGCGGATAGGCCCGAAGCTCACGCCATCAAGCGCGGTCATGTTGGAGAGCAATAGATAGGCGGCGAGAAAGAAGGGGATCTGCAGCAGGATGCCGATGCTCGCGCGCAGGGTCATGAGCGGGCTGTAGCCGGACTGCCGGTACAGGGTGGAAATCATGGCAAAGCGCTCCTGCCCCCTGAAGCAGCGGCGGATCATCTTTTCCTTGGGCTCCATGCGCTTTTTGAGCGCCCGCTCCTCCTCCTGCCATCCTTCTGCCTTGTTGTAGATAGGCAGCACCGCAGTATTGACCACCAGGCTCACGCCGATGAGCGCCAGCCCATAGGAGTGGGTCAGCGCATAGCCGCCCTCGAACACGGCCTTCATGCAAAATTCAATGGGCGCGATAAAGATGAGCCAGAGAAAATCGAGCATCTATTTGCCTTCTTTTGCAGTCAAGTCAAGGATGGCGTCCACCACGGGCCCGGCGGCGCAGCCGAAATTGGCCACAGAGGTGTCGCGCACCCGGCGGATGCGCTCCGGCCAGTCTGTTTCCGCTGCCAGCCTGCGCACAAGTTCGGGCAGCCGCTCAATATCCGGCGTCGTCAGGGGGATGCCGATGTCTTTCAGGACTGTAGTATTCCAGCGCGTGTGCGGCAGGTCAAAGGCCTCGAAGCTGCCTGGGTCCTGCTCCTCGTCGTAGAGGGTGATGACCGGACGGAAGAACACAAAGGCGAAGTCGAAGATGACGGTGGAATAATCCGAGATCATTACTGCCGCGCGCCTGAGCGACGCAAAGCCGTCCGGATTCCTGTCCCAGGTGATGTTGTTGTAGCCCGAAAGTTCGATTTCCATCTGCTCCATGAGCTTGACATCGGAAATGTAGCTTTGCGGATGCGGCCGCAGGATGACGTCAAAGCCCGCCTCGGCAAGGATTTTGGGCACGGCCGCGCCATAGCGGCTGAACATGCTGAGCCTGCCCCAGGTGGGCGCGATGAGCACGCAGTTGGAATCCGGCGTATTCGGGCCCAGCGCGTCGCGGCGCGCCACGAGCCCGTCAAGATAGGGACAGCCCGCTATGGGGAGCTCCTTGGGCTTTGTCCCTCGCAAGGACTCGAGCAGCCGCAGGGATTTTACCTGATAGTCGCCGTTGCAGATGACCGCATCGTAATAATCAAAGGAAAACAGCTTGTAATAATGGACATCGCCGATGGAATGGACCACATGGATATACTTGCCCACGCCCTTGGAGCGCCGAATCTGGAGCACGCCCACGCCCGGCGTGGTCAGCACCAGCGCGTCGGCTTCCAGAAAATTCAGGGCCGTGTAGGCAGCATTCCCCTTGCCGATATAACGGCAGGTGATGCAGGGGGCGAGCCCGGCCGAAAAACAGGGGTCGTCCTCCGAGGAGGTAAGGTATTCCACCTCCACGCCGCGCCGTCCGAACTCCTCCAGCAGGGGCCTGAAGGTCCCCCAGTAGTTGGCGGATTCGGCATAGATGACGATGTGCTTGTGCTCCAGCAGCCGGGCCTTGCCCGTGGCCTTGAACAGCGCGGACCGCACCAGCGAGGGCACCTTGCGCGCCATGAACCAGGCCGTGGACAAAAGCCCGATGCACACGGAAAGCAACATGCTGCCGGTGCCGGGGTCAAGATAGGCGTGGGCCGTTGTGGGGGCTGCCACCACCAGCAGCGCCGCTACGCCCAGGACCCTGAATTTCATGGAGGACTCTCTCAATGTTGCTTCCCTGCGTGGCTGTACAGGCCAAGAAAATCTTCCCGGGAAAGCTCCAATGCAAAACTGTGCGCCGGCGTGTGGATGCCGGTGTACCAGTCCCAGAGCTCCTGCATGGCGGGTGACGGTACTCCAAAGAGTTCGCAGATGTCGAGGAGGATTTTCAGGCCATAGGAAAAATCCGTGGTGAAATACCGGGAGGAAAAATCCGGCTGCCAGCCGCCGGCTGTGCGGCGCATGGGCGCGGCAAGGCCCCGGAACGCCGGGATGCTCCTGATCTTCCGGGTCATTTCGGCAACGGTCGCGCTCTCATAGTGTTCCCGCAAGGATTTCACGCTCTCCAGCTCCAAAGGGAGGGCGGCGCAGAGCCGCTGCAATTCCGCATCCGCACGCAGGAGCATTTCCGAGGCGAGGTCGTCCCACTCCTCATAAAAGAGCACGTTGCGCGTAAGGTCCTGGCCGCCGTAGTTCCTGAAAAGCGAATACAGGCGCGCGGTATGCAGGAGGGGATTGGAGGGCGTGAGCGTCACGGAAAGGTAATTGGGGAGCACCCGGCAGGGCATGTCGAAGAGGGCCGCCATCATCCGTGCAAGCTCGGGCGCCTGTGCACCGGGAATGGCCGCCAGCTGAAGCCCGGGCTTTCTGCCGAGCATGGCGACCGAGCGCCCCCGCTCCCGGAGGCGGGCAATGCTGTGCACGCGCTGAACCCCGAAAAGGCAGGCTCCTTTTTGCAAAAGATTCCGAAAGGCAAACTCCGCACCGCCGCTGCCGGGGATAATGCCGATGCGCTGGCCGGCCCGCACATGGGGCACGAGCCCCCGCGCCAGCTCGGGAAAGGTCTCGGCCGGCAACGTGATGAACACGACCTCTGCCTCGCGCACCGCGCCGGCAAGATCGTCCGTCACTTCCGCAATGCGGGCGGAAAAAAGCGGGGCGTCCCCCCGGTCATGCACCCAAAGCTCGCGCGACCACAAGCCGGGGCGCGAGGTATGGACAGTGACGCGGTGCCCCTTCCGGGCGCATTCCGCCGCCATGAGCGTGCCAATATTGCCCCCGCCGAGGATGGTGATATTCACTCACCTGCCCCCGGCCGCAGTGTGGAGGCACCGCGCTCAAGGAGGCATTTCAGCGCATCCGCAAGCTCACGGTTATCCTCGGCCGAGCGCACCGCGATCCTCACGAACTGCCGCCCGCCCAGGCGAATCTTGGCGGAAAGGTCCTTGATGAGCATGTCGTGCCCGAGCAGCAGCTGTTTCGTGAGCTCGCGGGCGCTTATGCCGTCCAGCAGCTCCACCAGCACATAGTTGGCCTGGCTGGGATAGACGCGCACATGCGGCAGCGCGGAAAGCGCGGCCATGAAGTCCGCGCGGGCCTTGCGGAATTTTCCCAGGCCGTCCTCATAGTCTTTCTTGTATTTCTCGGCGATCTGGAGATAAAACTCGGCAAAGGAGTTGATGTTCCAGATGGCCACATCCTTTTTCAGGGAGGCCACGAGGTCCGTGTCCGCCGAGGCCAGGATGCCGAGCCTGAGCCCCGGCACGCCATAGGACTTGGAAATGGACTTGACCACCATCATGCCCGGGTGGGCCTCCAGCACCTCATCCTGCAAAAGGGAGCCGTCCTGGTCGGCAAAATCCACAAAGCTCTCGTCCACAACGAGGCGCATCTTCCTTTCGGCGCACCAGTCGGCAAGGCGCAGCACATCCGCGCGCGGAATATAATTGCCCGTGGGATTGTCGGGATTGATGAGCACGAGCGTCTCCACGGGATTCCTGCCGAAAAACTCCATCACGTCGTCCGCCGAATAGGCGGGCGAGTTCCTGAACGGATTGAACACCACGCTGCGCTCAGCGGGGAAGCGGTTGGGATATTCCTCAAAAGTCGGCCGGATAAAGCCCACGCGGCCCACGGTCCTTTCCATGAGCGCCTTGATGAGCTCGGCCGCGCCGTTGCCCACGAGGATATGCTCCTCGCGGACGCCGAAATTTTTCGCCGCCAGCAGGCTGTTGACGCGCATCCCCGAAGGGTACTGGGTGAGCAGGGTCTCGAAGTTGGCCTTGATTTCATTGATCAGGCGCTGCGGCGGATAGTACGGGTTCACGAGGTAGCAGAAATCCTTCATGTGCGGGTAGCGCCAGTAGCCGCCATAGCGCCCCTCGATGCTGGCGAGCTTCTCCTCCCCGCGCGGGGCAAAGATGCTGGAGGCGATGTCCAGGTCCTGGATGTCGTCTATCTCGTACCAGCGTTGCCCGGTGAGGCGCTTGGCCCTGATGACGGGCGCATCCAGCATGGTGATGACCCGGAGCACCTGCTCATAATATTCATTGTCACCGAGCGCCTTGGAATAGGCGTCGAGAAAGGGCACATAGTAGTTTTCGGAAAAGGAGCGGCCGAACTTGTAGATATTCACCGTCTTGTAATACTGGGGAATATCGGCGAACACGAATTTCTTGCCGGGCACAAAGGCCTCGATGCTGTCATCCGCGGCGAGCTTGACGCAGGTGCCGTCCATCCAGCTCTCATACTTGTCCACCAGCGCCAGCGTGTCGCGCGGGTCATCCAGCAGCGCGGCGAGGACGCTGTCCTCGAAGATAAGGTCGGATTCCAGAAGCAGGGTATCTTCTTTCAGGAGCCAATCCTTGGCGAGGGCCAGGGAATAAATGTTGTTGGTCCTGTCATAGATGGGGTTCTCCACATAAGTGATGGGGGTCTTGATGCCAAGCGTTGCGATATAGTCTATAAGCTTTTGCCCCTCATAGCCGACGACGATGACGATGCGGGAGAGGCCACAGGCATCGAGCTGGTGGAGCATCCGGTCAATGAGCGTGACTCCGTTGACGTTGACCATGCATTTTGTATTGTCCCTGGTGAGCCACTTGAGGCGCTTTCCCATGCCCGCTGCGAGTATCATTCCCTGCATAGCACGTCTCCACAAAAGCGATGGCCGTCGATGCTGTCCTGTACGATGCCTGCCTGCCATAGCCGCAGCAATGCCCCAGGCGCGGTTCGACGGAATGCTGTCGGTCATGGGCCGTTTGAGCCACAAGGCGCACTCCCGAAAAGCCGCGTGGAATAAGGCAGCCAAGGCACGGCTCGTTTCCCTGTTTTTATACGAGGCACGGGGAGATTTCAAGGATTGAAGGCGCGTGGCCGCGCGCTTCCGGCTTCATGGGTGTTCCGCCTTCCTTGCGGGCGGTGCAAGGTGTTTCCTGCCAAAAATCGCTGCAACGCCGCGGGAGCCAAGATGCGCGTTACCCTTCCGGGTGCGCGGGGGAAAATTCTGGACATATCTTCTGATGCTTCATAAATCTTTGCGAAAGCTTTTCCCGTTGCCCACGGCCAGGACACCATTTTCACAGCAACATATGGGGGTTTCCATGCTTACTTATGTCACAGACAAAGATATTCAGGCCTTGAACATCTCTCCTCTCCAGTCCATGGAATGGGTAAAAGAAGCATTTTTCCTCAAAGAATCCTCACTGCTTCCTCACAAGATCAGTATTACATACGGGGGGGGGGGGGGGAAGTTTTTAAATACGATGCCCGCCGTCATTCCCGCCATAAATGCAATGGGAGTTAAAGTCGTCAGCCGCTATCCCGAACGCAATCCCACCATAGATGGACAAATTCTCTATTATGACTATACGAGCGGCGCCCTCACCCATGTGCTGGACGCCGCGTGGATAACCGCCGCGCGCACGGGGGCCGTGTGCGCCACCGCGGTGAAAACCCTGGCCGTCAAAGGTTTTTCCACCGTGGCCATCCTGGGCCTGGGCAGCACGGGCAGGACCTCGCTCGCCTGCATCCTCGCCGACAACGCGGAAAGGCCTTTGCGGATAAAGGTGCTTCGCTACAAGGACCAGGCCGAAAAATTCATTGCCGGCTTCAGGGAATATCCCCTTGCCGGCTTTGAAATCTGTGATGACATGCGCGAGCTCGTCACAGATGCCGATGTGGTGGTTTCCTGCATCACCCGCGCACCCGGCCTGCTCGCGCAACCGGAATGGTTCAGGCCGGGCTGCCTGCTTGTCCCTGTCCACACCAGGGGCTTCCAGACCTGTGACCTCGTTTTTGACCAAGTTTTTGCCGATGACACGGCCCATGTGGCAAATTTTAACTATTTCTCGCAATTCAAGAAGTTTGCTGAACTGGGCGACGTGATGCAAGGGAAGTGTCCGGGCCGGGAGACTGATGCTGAACGCATCCTCAGCTACAATATCGGCATTGCGTTGCACGATATTGTTTTCAGCCGGCATATCATCCAGCTGTTGACGCAGCAGGTGGAAGCCTCCCTCACGGCGAACTGTGCCTGAAAATCGCGGTGCGCCACGAAAAAAGGCCCCTTAAACGCCAGTTCCGCCAAGAGCCCGAAGCCCTTGGCGGAACCGAAAAATTCCTGGTGGAGAAGAAGGGATTTGAACCCTCGACCCCCGCCTTGCGAAGGCGATGCTCTCCCAGCTGAGCTACTTCCCCACAGGTGGAGCTGTTTTGTAGTCCGGGCTGGGCAAGATGTCAAGGCTTGCGTGAGGGGGCGGCGCAGGTGGACGCAGAAACGGAGCTCTACAGCAAGCCGAGGCGGCACCCGTGAGAGTATGCAAGCCCGGCAAGAGCGATTAAGGCCACGTCCCCGCTGCATAGTGCACCCCCCGCAAGCGCAGGACGGCCACCCTAGTCCACCCCCAGAAGCCGCAGAAGGCTCCCTCCCCCTCGCGGCCGCCCTCCCCCTGGCATTGCCATCGGGCCGCGGATGGTCTATACTGCCGGCAAAACATAGCTTTTGACTTGGTAGGCCCTTCCCGGCGTGCGGCATACGCCGGGGCGGGCTGTGCCCACGTGCCCGGTTCGCCGCGATGTCTTTTCGCGCGGGAGCCCGGCTGCCGCACGTCCGCACTGCGGGCGCTGCCGCCCGGGCGTGTGCGCGTTGCCTTTTCATGAGGACCGTGCCGGGGGCCACGAGAAAGGGCCGGGCGAAAGGCCGGGCCAGCGCTTGTCCGAAGCAGGCCTCTGGGCGCGGTCATCTGGGCCTGGGCGTGTGCGCATAGCCGTTTGCCTGTTTTCGCGCCTGCCCGCATGGGGCTGCGCCCCGGCGAATGGCGATGGGGCGGGCGTAGGTCGTCCCGCCCCCGGCGAATGGCGATGGGGCGGGCGTAGGTCGTCCCGCCCCCCGCGTCCTTGTGCCCCGGAATTTTAAGGGAACAGTGCCATGCGCAGGCGAGACAAGATTTTCTACAGCAAGCTGCTCCTGCTCTTCCTCGGCATCGTTTCGCTGCTGATCTTCTTTTACACCATCAAGCTGCACGAGGTCATCGAGCGCAACATCCTCTTCAGCGTCAACGAGGTGGCCGAGCACGACAAGCGCGCCCTGCGCACCTGCCTCGAGCTCTTTCTGGACGAGCTTTCCGGCGTGGAAAAGCGCCTCGCCGCGCAGGGCACGTCGTCGCTCCGCGAGCTGGAGGGCCAGCTCAACCTCGAGGCCGCCACCACCGCCTTCACGCGCCTCTTCATGCTCGCCGAGGACGGCCGCATCTTCACCGACAACTACCTTATCTATACCCGCGACCAGGAAAGCCTCGGCGGCCGCTTCGACTTTCTCCCCCTGTTCGAGGCCCGCGACAGCCGGGTGCTCGTGCTGCGCTTCGACGACAACGCGGAATTTGCGGGCATCTCGCGCGAGTCCATCCTCTACGCCATGAAGCTCGACGACTTCCGCGTGGACGGCGTCCGCATGACCGCGCTGCTCGGCTGCACGGACATCAGCTTCCTCCAGGAGCACCTCATCATCGAGGGCTTCGTCAAAAACGGCAAGTCCTACGGCGTGAGCGCCGTCATCGACATGAACGGGGCCTATGTGGCGGGCGACAAGCGCGACATCTACCTGCGCAACGACACCAACTTCTTCACGCAGCTCGCCGCCGGGCAATGCAGCCTCAGCAAGCGCGACATCGTGGCCCGCATGGCGAAGCGCGAGGACTTCAGCTTCTACCTCGAGGACGGCGACGGCAAGAAGCTCGTCTATTGCTCGCCCTTCGCGGACCGGGAGGACCCGAAGCTCGACTGGTATCTCGTCATGGTGGTCAGCAACGACTTCCTCGTGGAGCGCCAGGCCACCTTCTCGGTCATGGGGCTTTCGCTGCTCGGGCTCGTGGTGCTGGCGCTGACCCTGCTCATGCTCTACGGCATCTCGAGCCGCAAGAAGCTCCATGAGGCGCACGAATCCGTGCGCGTGCGCAGCGAGTTCCTTTCCAGCATGAGCCACGAGATACGCACGCCGCTCAACGGCATCATCGGGCTCAACCACCTCATTTCCTCGCATGTGGAGAACCCGGCGCGGCTTTCGCAGGTGCGCGACTGGCTCAACAAGTCGCGCAGCCTTGCGGACTACCTCATCGCGCTGCTCAACGACGTGCTCGACATGACCAAGCTCCAGGCGGGCAAGGTGGACATCGCCCACGAGCGCTATTCCATCACCGCCATGATCGCGGACGTCATCTTCATGCAGGCCTCGCACGCCGAAAAGGCGGGGCTGCGCCTCACGCTGGAGGAAGCCGTGCCCGACCCCTGGGTCATGGGCGACGAGACGCGCGTGAAGCAGGTGCTCATCAACATCATCGGCAACGCCATCAAGTTCACGCCGGGGGGTGGCTCGGTCACGGTGTCCGTGCGGCAGGAGCGCATGGACCGCCGCCATGTGCGCACCTATTACCGCTGCCGCGACACTGGCCGGGGCATGAGCAGGGCCTTCCTGCAGACGCTCTTCGACCCCTTCACCCAGGACCCGCGCGCCCAGAAGGACGCGGCCCTCAAGGGCTCGGGCCTGGGGATGCCCATCGCCCGCGAGCTCGTGCTCGCCATGGGCGGGACCATCGAAGTGGACAGCGAGGAAGGCGCGGGCAGCACCTTCACCGTGACCATTCCTTCCGAAATCGCGGGCAAGCTCCGCCGGAAGGATGAAGCGGACGAGGCCCCGCGCGAGACGGCCACGCACACCCTGAAGCCGGCCCCGACCGCTCCCGCGGCCGCCCCTGCCGCCGCTCCGGCTTCGGCCCCGGCCGTGGCTGCCGCCCCGGCCACGCCGCCCGCCCAGCCCGAGCCGCCCCGCAAGGGCCGCATCCTCCTTGCCGAAGATGCGGAATTCAATGCCGAATTTCTCATGGAACTGCTCACGGACGAGGGCTTTTCCGTGGTGCACGCCAAGAACGGCAAGGAGGCGCTGGAGATTTTCGAGGCCTCCGGCGAGGACGAGTTCGCGGTCATCCTCATGGACATGCAGATGCCCGTCATGGACGGCTGCGAGGCCACGGCGGCCATCCGCGCGCTCAGGCGCCCCGACGCCGAGACCGTGACCATCTATGCCTGCACGGCCAACAGCTTCAAGGAGGACATGGACAAGGCCATGGCCAGCGGCATGGACGACTTCCTCACCAAGCCCATCGACATCAGGGTCTTTTTGCAAAAGATGGCGGCCATCAACTGTGCGCCCGCGGGCGGCGCCAGCAGGGGGAAAGCATGAACAAACAGCGGCTTTTCCCCGCCCCTGCCGCGGCCCGGCCGCTCCTGATGGCCCTGCTGGCCCTGCTGCTTGCCGCGCTCGGCGCCGGCTGCGAGAACGAGCCGCCGAAGCCCGTGCGCCTCGTCATCAAGACGCCCGTGCAGGAGATGAACTGCGTCAGCAACCCCAATATCCGCGACACCACGGCCTTCCTCAAGCAGGCCTCGGCAGCCTTTGCGGCGCAGTACAGAAAGGCCCCTGTGCTCCCGGAGGTCATGACCTTCAACCGCGTGGACGAGGTGAAGGCCGTCCCTGGCAGCTTCGGCACGGAAACCGCGCCGGACATCCTTTTCGGGGCTTTCTTCAACCTCATGGGCTATGCGGACATGGGCCGCGTGGTGCCGCTGGACGACTTCGTCACGCCGCTGCTCGGGCCGGACCTCGACCCGCCAAGTCTGGAGGTGGGCACGCGCGAGGGGCGCGTCTATCTTTTGCCCTTCCTCAACGTGCAGAACATTCTCATCTACAACAAGGAGCTGTTCCGGCGTTGCGGCCTCGAGCGCTTTATCGGCCACGGCCGCGAAATCCAGGACTGGACCCTCCCCGAGTGGCGGGACATCCTCGACACGCTCGCCGCCAGATTGCCGCACGGCATCTATCCCCTCGCCATCTTTGCCGGAAGCAACGAGGGCGACACGCATATCCTCACCTATTTGCGCGCTTTCGGCGGCAAAATTTTCGACAGCGAGGGCCGCTTCGACTTTCAGGACCCGGCCACGGTGAAGGCGCTGGCCTGGCTGCAGGAGGGCGTGCGCCGCGGCTGGTTCCCGCCGCATCCCGAAAACCTGGAACTGAAGGATTGCAGCGAGCTCTTCGCCAACGGGCAGCTCGCCATCTCCATGTTCAGCAACAGCAACAGCGTCCTTGCGGGGCGCCTCGACGATTACGGCTTCGTCAACTTTCCGGGCAATGTGGCGACGACCTTTTACCGGGGCTTCGCGGTGTTCGACAACGGCGACCCGGCCAGGGTGCAGCCCGCCAAGGACTTTCTCGCGTATCTCTACGCCCATGACGAATGGCGCGACCTTTCGGCGGGCAATATCCCGGTGAGCCGCCGCACGCTCAGGAAGTACCGCGATCGCATCCCCATGATTGACGAGTTTGAGCGCAATGCGGTCAATGTGGTCAACTTCACCAACAAGAGCCCCAACTGGCAGGGCCGGGAGGACTCGTTCCGCAGCGTGTTCTGGCCCAACATCAACAAGTTGCTGGCGCTCAAGATCACTCCGGAACAGTGCGCCGCCGCCCTTGACCGCGCCTGCAACGCAGCGCTGGAACAGGGGCGGAAGCTGCAAAAACTCCATCCGTAACGGCATGAGGGAGGGCAAGATGGTGGACTGGATGGAGGAGGTCACGGACGAGCAGTATGCGGGGAAAAAGTAGTCGGGGGCCACGCATATGAAAAACTTTGTTCTTTTCCTTGTCACCGGCGCGCTGCTCCTCGCCCTCGCGGGCGCTCCCTCCGCGGCGGAGCGGCTGGACACGCGCGGGGCGGCCATCGTCCCCATCGCCGCGCTCACGGCCCTGGGCGACCAGGCCGCGCTCGCCAGGGCGCTGGAGGCCGGGCTGGAGAGCGGCCTTACCGTCAACGACATCAGGGAAGTCCTCATCCAGCTCTACGCCTATTGCGGCTTCCCGCGCAGTCTGGACGGCCTCAACACCTTCATGGGCGTGGTGGAAAAGCGGAAACAGGCCGGGAAAAACGATCCCGAAGGGGAGCAGCCCCACGCCCTCCCCGAGGGCGCTGACCGCAGGGCCATCGGCGCGGCCACGCAGACGGCACTTCTGGGGCGCCCGGCCAATGCCCCGGTCTATGCCTTCGCGCCGGGCATCGACCAGTTCCTCAAGGAGCACCTCTTCTGCGACATCTTCAGCCGCGGCGTACTCACGGAGCAGGAGCGCGAGCTCGCCACCATCGCCGCGCTGGCGGCGCTGCCCGCCTATAACCAGCTCAAGGCGCACCTGGGCTTTTCGCTCAACACGGGCCTCACGCCGGAGCAGCTGGACGAGGTCGTGGTCATCCTCACGGAAAAGGCGGGCGAGGCGCCGGGAATGCTCGCCCGCGCCACGCTCGAGAAGGTGCTGGCCGAGCGCGCGGGGAAGTGAGCGCAGGCGCGCGGGCCGAAACTCCCTCAGCCCCGTGCCAGCAGGCGTTCCAGGGTCGCAAAGAGCAGCTTGAAGTCGATGGGCTTGGCGATGTGGTCGTTCATGCCGCGGCGCAAGGCCTCCTGCCTGTCCTCCTCGAAGGAGTTGGCGGTCAGCGCGATGATGGGCACCGTGGCGAGGCGCGGGTCCTCCAGGGAGCGGATGGCCTGCGTGGCGCCGTAGCCGTCCAGCACGGGCATCTGCACGTCCATGAGCACCACGTCATAGGTGAGCGGAGGCGCCGCCGCGAGCAATTCCACGGCTTCGCGGCCGTTGACGGCCACATCCACCTCATAGCCCGCCCCGGTGAGGAACTCCACGGCGATTTCGCGATTCATGGCATTGTCCTCGGCGAGGAGGATGCGCCCCGGATGCTCCGCGTGCGGCACGGCGTGGGCCTCGCCCGCGGCTTTTGCCTCGCGCTCGGCCTCCAGCAGGGCCGCCACATCCGCCCAGAACACGGGCCGGCCGAGCCAGGCGTCCACCCCGGCCGCTTCCGGCGCGTCCGGCGCACTGCCAACAGGCGCGTGGGCCGCGGTCCAATTGTCGCACACCAGGGCCACAAAGGGCCGTTTTTCCGCCGCAGCCCCGGCACAAAACGCCGCGCCGCCGGGGAAGTGGCTGCCCACCAGGCAGAGGCTGTAGCCCCCCTCCCCGGCGGCTTCGAGCAGGCTTTGCGCTTCCGCCTCGCTCACCGCGAGGTCCGCGGGCATCCCGTGCGCGGCGAGAAGGCGCACAAGGCGCCCGCCCGCCACCGCGTCAGTCTCGGCCACCAGCACCCTGTGCCCGGCTGCTCCGGCCTCTTGCGCCTCCGCCGTCTCCGGGAGCCGGAACGTGAGGCGCAGCACGAATTCCGTGCCCACGCCGGGCTCGCTTGTGACCTCGATGTCGCCCTGCATCATGTCCACAAGATTCTTGGTGATGGCCATGCCGAGGCCCGTGCCCTCGGTGCCGGCCACTGTGGAGGTCTGCGCGCGCTCGAAGGGCTCAAAGATGCGGGCGAGAAAATCCGCGCTCATGCCGATGCCGTTGTCCCGGATACGGAACTCGTAGGCCGCGCGTCCGGGCGCCGCGCACGCGCACTGGCGCACGAGCATGTGGATGGCCCCCCCGCGGCCCGTGTACTTGACCGAGTTGCTGAGCAGGTTGAGCAACACCTGGGAGAGGCGCAGCTTGTCGCAGAGCACGCGCTCGTCGCGCATGTCCTCCACCTCGAGGCTCAGGCCCTGCTCGCGCGCGCTGGCCGCAGGCTGGACGATGTTCCATATCTCGCGCAGGATGACGGGGAGCTCCTGCGGCTTTTCCTCCAGCTCTATCTTGCCGCTCTCGATATAGCTCATGTCGAGAATGTCGTTGATGAGGCTGATGAGATGGTTGCCGGAGGAAAGGATTTTCTGAAGGTAGCCCTCCACCTGGGCCGGGCGGTCCAGCTGGGTGAGCGCGAGCGACGTATAGCCCACCACCGCGTTCATGGGCGTGCGGATGTCGTGCGACATGTTGGAAAGGAAGAGGCTCTTGGCGCGGCTCGCGCGCTTGGCCTGCTTGAGGGCCTCGGCGAGCTGGCTTTTCTGCTTCATTTCCTGGCGGGTGCGCGCATCCACGCTCTGCAGGCCCACCACGATGCCGAGGGGCTCGTCCGGCGCGCCCACGCGCACGGCCTTGAGCTGGAAATAGAGAATGTCGCCGCCATGAATGGCGCGGTAGTTGAAATAGACCGTCTCGCGCTCTTTCAGCGTCGCGCGCAGCGCCGCGGGCGAGCAGCTCCTGCGCAGGGCCTCGCGGTCGTCGGGGTGCACACAGGTGCGCACATAGGTCTCCACCTTTTCCATGAAGGGCGCGTCCGCGGCGAAGATTTCGCCGAGCCGCCTGTCCGGCGCGTCCCCGAGCTGGAGCACGCGGCCGTCGTCCGAGCCCGCGTCCAGCACGCACACGAGCTGGTAATCCACGCTCAGGGCGCGCACGAGCTTGCGCTGGCGGCGGTCCTTCTCGTGCTGCTCGCGCTCCTCGGCGAGTTTTTGCGCCGTGCAGTCGAGGAGGAAGCGCTGGCAGACGATCTCCCCGTCCATTTCCACGAGGCGCGCGCTCCCCATGATATGCACGGTCCTGCCGTCGCGGTGCAGCACGCGATACTCATAATTGGCGCTGTCGCCCACATTTTTCAGCTGGCCGATGGCCGCGCGCAGCTTGTCCTTGTCCTCGTCGGCCACGGTGCTCGCCACCATCTGGAAGCCCTGGGATTGCAGGTCCTCGCGCGAGGCGAAGTCCAGCAGTTCCAGCGCGGCCGGATTGATGCTGATGACGCGCGCCCCGTCCAGCGAATGGCAGAGGATGCCGCAATCCATGCTGGTGAAGAGCGCCTCCAGCGCGGCATTGTCCTGGAGGATGCGCTCGCGGTAGCGGCGCTCCTGCGTCACGTCCACGGCGATGCCCATGGTCCCCGCCATGCCCCCGTCCGGCCCGCGCAGCGGCGACTTGTAGACGATGAGCTGCCGCTCGCCCGCGCCGGTGGTGATGACCTCCTCGGAGGCGTGGGTCTCCCCGCTTTCCATTACCACCCGCTCGGACTCGATGCAGGCCGGGTCGTCCTCGGGCACGTCCCAGATATAGGCATGGCCGCGGCCCTGCACGTCTTCGCGCGTCTTGCCCACGGCGCGGCAGAAGGCGGCGTTGACAAGGTCGTGGCTGCCCGTCTTGCTCTTGAACCAGATCATGTTGGGGCTGGTTTCGAGCACGGCCTCGAGGAAGTGCGCCGCCTGCCAGAGTTCCCGGCCCTCGCGGACCTGCCCGAGAAGGCGCGTGAAGTGGAAGCGCAGCTCATTGTCGGGCATGGGCAGGCGCCAGATGTCCCGTGCGGCCGCGAGCAGGCCATCGGGGACCTCTTCCCCGGCCTCGGGCAGGAGCACCAGCAGAGCGCGGGGCGCCTCGCTTTCCAGCGCGGCGAGGGCGGAGGCGCCCGCCCCGGGCCCCGTGAAAAGGACATCCGCCCCGGCCGGGGCGTCCACCACCTCATGCCGGAAGCCGGGAAGCGGCGCTACGGCCCTGAGCACTTCGACCACATGCTCCGGGCAGCCGATGAATGAGAACCGGATGGTACGGTCATACATGGAGGCGCTTCCTTGGTGCGGCCGGCGGGATGGAAAAGGGCAAAAAGACTACGCGCTCTATGGAAAAAGCTCTTTTGGCTATACTGGCATTTGGCGGCTTTTACAAGCCCGGCGCCCCCGGCGGCACGAAAAAACCGCCCCCTCCCCTGCGCTGTTGGGGAGAGGGCGGCCGGGGCCCGAGGGAGGTTGGGGCCCGATCTTGAAAGTTATCTGGAAGCCGGCGGCGTGGGCTGCACCTCGCCTTGGCCGGATGGCTGCCCTTCTCCGCAGGCCTCCCAGCGGGACGTGAGCTTACGGGCGAGGGCCTTGGCGCGTTCCGGATTTCGCAGGCCGTGCACGGCAAACACCGCCCAGGGGAGGGTCGCGCACTCGCGCGCGGCGGCCGCGAAGATTCCGGCAAAGGCGGCATCGCGCCCGGCCTCGTCCGGGGCCTGCACGGCTGCCGCGCAGGCGGCGTCCAGGCGCCCGGCCGCCACGGCCTCGGCGGCCACAGCGCCAAGGCGCTGGGTCTTGACCTCCGGGGCCACGAAGCCGCTGGCCGCGCTCACGATGCGCTCCTTCCAGGGGCGGCCTTCCGGCGTGTCGAGGTCGATGGCGAGCGCGCGGGCCTTGGCCGTCAGCGCTTCGGGCAATTCCGGGGGCGGCGCTGGCGGCGTGCGCCACAGGGCGCCCAGCCCCACTATCACAAGGATGGCCCCGCAAAAGAGCAGGGGCACCTTCCAGCCCGTCGCCTTTTGCCTTCCGCGCATGGGCAATCTCCGGGTTCCGCTTCGTGCATACGCGAGCCTTGCGCTGCCGGGCAAGAAAAAGCCCCCTGCCGCGCCAAAATTTTTATTGAAAAATCATTGAAAATTTTAGAGGGGCCTCACGACCGCGGCGCGCCCGTGGAGGCGCGGGGCACGAGCTCGGGGCGGATATTGGGGCGCGCGGCCACTTCGGTGGCGTCCGTTTCGCCCGCCATCTTGCGGTAGAGGAGGCGGAAGGCCTCCTGCGCGTTGCGGGCCATGCTGTGCTCCACGCTCGTCAGGCTCACGCCGCCGAGGTCGGAGGGGAAGTCATTGTCGCAGCCGCAGACGCTGTAATCGCCGGGCACGGCAAGGCCCGCCTCGGCGAGCGCGTCCAGCGCGCCATAGGCCATCATGTCGTTGATGGCCGCAATGGCCGTGAAGGACTCAGCCTGCTCCTCCAGCACGGCCGCGGTTATCTTGCGGCCCAGGCGCCGCTCAAGCAGGATATTGTCACGGGCCTGGGCATGGCTCGCGAAGCTCGTGTAGAGCGAGACCTTGCCCTCGGGGCACAGCTCGGCCCAGGTGTCGCGCAGGCCCTCGAAGCGCTTCACCCGCACGGGAAAGGCCGGGGAAAGCGGCGTGGAAATGCAGATGATGCGCTCATGCCCCAGCCCGGCGAGGTGGCGCGCCACCAGCGCCCCGGCCTCGTAGTTGTGCAGCTCCACAAAGTCGGCCGCGCTCTCGCCCTCGCGGTCGGCCATGATGACGATGGGGAGGAGCCTTGCGATGCGCCGCACGAGCGGCCTTGATTGCGGCATCATGGCGAAGATCACCCCGCCCACGTCCGACTCGGCCATGACGCGCAGAAGGCGCGCCTCCTCGGCGGCGTTGCCGTAGGTGGTATAGACGAGCACATTGCACTCCATGCCCGCGGCCTCGCTCTGCAGGGCCTGCACCACCGTGGAATAATAGTAGTTGCGGATGAAGGGGCAGACCACCATTACCGTCCGGCGCGCGAAGAGCGCGGCCCGGCGCCGCGTGGCCGCATAGCCCAGCTCCTCGGCGGCGGCGCGCACGAGGCGCACGGTCTCCTCCGCGAAGGAGACGTCCGGCCGCCTCGAGAGGATCATGGACACCGTGGCCTGCGAAAGCCCGGTCTTGCGGCTCACGTCCGCCAGCGTCACCCTGCGGCTCATGCTTCGGCCATCAACAAAAGTTAATCCTGCTCAAGGCCGTACTTGCGCAGCTTGTTG
>JAAUYX010000024.1 GCA_014804905.1 Desulfovibrio sp.
CCTCGAAAACGTGGGCCGCACCGCGCGCCACCACACCTTTTTCGAGATGCTCGGCAATTTCTCCTTCGGCGACTATTTCAAGCGCGAGGCCATCACCTGGGCCTGGGAATTCGTCACCACCGACCTCGCGCTCCCGCGGGAGCGCCTCTGGGTGACGGTCTTCCGGGAGGACGACGAGGCCGCGGCCATCTGGAAGGAAGTGGCCGGCCTCCCGGACGAGCGCATCGTGCGTATGGGCGAGAAGGACAATTTCTGGACCATGGGCGACACGGGCCCCTGCGGCCCCTGCTCGGAAATCTACATCGACCAGGGCGAGGACATGGCCTGCGGGCCGGATTGCGGCATCGGCAAGTGCGATTGCGACCGCTTCCTCGAGATCTGGAACCTCGTCTTCACCCAGTTCGACCAGGCGAAAGACGGCAGCCGCACCCTGCTCGCCGCGCCCAATATCGACACGGGCATGGGGCTCGAGCGCATCGCGGCCGTGTGCCAGGGCAAGCGCTCCAACTTCGATTGCGACCTCTTTCAGGAAATCATCCAGTTCGCGGCCAAACGCGCGGGCGTGACCTACAGCGCAAGCGCACCGGACACCAATGACGTGGACACGGCCCTGCGCGTCATTGCGGACCATGCCCGCGCCGCGGCCTTCCTCATCGCCGAGGGGGTGCTCCCCTCCAACGAGAGCCGGGGCTATGTGCTCAGGCGCCTCATCCGGCGGGCCCTGCGCTTCGCCACACTCATGGGCGTGGAGGAGCCCTTCCTGCACGCCGTGGCGCGCAAGGTCACGGAAGTCATGGGCGACGCCTATCCCGAGCTCACCCGCCATGCGGACTTCATCGAGCGCGCCGTCCACGAGGAGGAACGCCGCTTCGCGCTGACCCTCGGCAACGGCCTGCGCCTGCTGGAGGACGAGCTCAGGCGGCTTGAGGCCAGGGGCGAGCGCGTCATCCCCGGCGAGGTCTGCTTCCGCCTCTACGACACCTACGGCTTCCCGCTGGATATCGTCAACGACGTGGCGGAAAAGCGCGGCTTTGCCGTGGATGCCGAGGGGTTCGCGGCCCATATGCGCGAGCAGCGGGAGCGTGCCCGCGCCAACCAGAAGGCCGAGGGCCTCTTCGGGCACGGCGGCGAAAACGAAATCGCGGCCTCGCTCAAGAACCTGGGCGAGCGGTTCAAGACCACCTTTGTGGGCTATGGCTCGTTCGAGGCCGAAAGCCCCATTCTCGCGCTGCTGGATTCGGGCGGCGCGCCCGCCGAGAGCGTGGGCGAGGGGGGCACGGGCTTCCTCGTGGCGGAGAGAACGCCGTTCTATGCCGAGTCCGGCGGACAGGCCTCGGATGCGGGCGTCATCACCACACCCACGGGCGAGGCCCGCGTCACGGACGTGCTCAAGGCCGGGCGCTGCATCGTGCAGCAGATTTCGGTCACGCGCGGCGAGATACATGCGGACCAGGAGGCCCTCTTGCGCGTGGATGCGGACCGGCGCCTCGCCACGGCCCGCAACCATACCTGCACCCATCTGCTCCATGCGGCTCTCAGGCGCGTGCTCGGCGAGCATGTGAAGCAGGCGGGCTCGCTGGTGGACGGCCAGCGCCTGCGCTTTGACTTCTCGCATCTCGCGGCGCTCACGCCCGAGGAACTCGCCGCCGTGGAGCGCGACGTCAACCGCGTCATCATGGCCGACCTTCCGGTGACGGCGCGGGAAATGCCGCGCGACGAGGCCCTCGCCGCCGGGGCCATGGCGCTCTTCAGCGAAAAATACGGCGACGTGGTGCGCGTGCTCACCGTGGGCGCGGCGGGCGCGGCGCCCGAATCCGTGGAGCTCTGCGGCGGCACACATCTTTCGCGCACGGGCGAGGCCGGGCTCTTCCTCATTGTGGGGGAAAGCGGCGTGGCCGCGGGCGTGCGCCGCATTGAGGCCGTCACTGGCTGGAACGCCTACGGTGAGGCCATACGCCAGCGCGCCGAGCTTTCCGCCGTGGCCGCGGCGCTCAAGGCCAGCCCCCTGCAGGCGGCGGAACGCCTTCACGCCGTGCAGGACGAGCTCAAAAAGCTGCGCCGCGCGGTGGAAAAGGGCGCCTCGGCCAGCGTGGACGGCGCGGAACTGGCGCGCCGCGCCGAGAAGGTGGGCGATGTCACCCTTGTGGCGCAAAGGCTGGACGGCGTTCCGGTCAAGGCGCTGCGCGACCTCATGGATGATGTGCGCTCGCGCCTCGCAAGCTCCGCCGTGGCCTGTCTCGCGGGTGTGGCCGACGGCAAGGTGAGCCTTCTGCTTTATGTTTCCAAGGACTTGCATGACCGCCTCACGGCCCCGGCGCTGATAAAAGAGGTGGCCGCGCCCTGCGGCGGCTCGGGCGGAGGCCGCCCGGACCTCGCCCAGGCGGGCGGCACGAAGCCCGAGGGGCTGGACGAGGCCTTTGCGGCCCTGCGCGCCCTTGTGGAGGGCAACAAGTGATAGGCATCTCCAAGCTCTACTGCGGCCAGGTGGAACCGTCGGACGCGCTGCGCTACGGGCGCGAATCGGGCAAGCTCCCCTCGCACCTGCTCCAGTTCTCCAAGGACAAGAAGCCCGTGGTGGTCTGGAACATGACGAAGCGCTGCAATCTCAAGTGCGTCCACTGCTATGCCCAGGCCGTGGACCCGCAGCAGGGGAAGGACGACATCGGGACCGAGCAGGCCAAGGCCATGATCGACGACCTCGCGGCCTACGGCGCGCCGGTCATGCTCTTTTCCGGGGGCGAGCCGCTGGTGCGCCAGGACCTCGTGGAACTGGCGAGCCACGCCACGAAGCGCGGCATGCGCGCGGTCATCTCCACCAACGGCACGCTCATCACGCCGCAAAAGGCGCGTGAGCTCAAGCAGGTCGGCCTCTCCTACGTGGGTATTTCGCTGGACGGCATGGAGGAGGTCCATGACCGCTTCCGCGGCGTGCCCGGCGCCTTCCGCAAGGCGCTCGAGGGTATCGCCAACTGCCAGGCCGAGGGCCTCAAGGTGGGCCTTCGCTTTACCATCAACAAGCGCAACGCGGGCGAGATACCCGGCATTTTCCGGCTTTTGCGCGACCTCGAGGTGCCCAGGGCCTGCTTTTATCACCTCGTCTATTCCGGGCGCGGCTCCGAGCTCATCAAGGAGGACCTCGACCACGCCGAGACGCGCGCCGTGCTCGACCTCATCATGGACGAGACGCGGGCTCTTTTCGAAGCGGGCAAGCCGCGCGAAATCCTCACCGTGGACAACCACGCCGACGGCCCCTATGTGTGGATGCGCCTCCAGAAGGAGGACCCGAAGCGCGCGGCCGAGGTGTTCGAGCTTCTCCAATACAACGAGGGCAACAGCTCGGGCCGGGGCATCGGCTGTATCTCGTGGGACGGCAAGGTCCATGCGGACCAGTTCTGGCGCGGCCATGTGTTCGGCAATGTGCTCGAGCGGCCCTTCTCGGAAATCTGGGACGACCCGGAAATCGAGCTCCTGCACCGCCTCAAGGACAAGAAGGCCCATGTGGGCGGCCGCTGCGCCAAGTGCCGGCACCTCAACATTTGCGGCGGCAATTTCCGCGCGCGCGCCGAGGCGTATCACGGCGACATCTGGGCCGAGGACCCGGCCTGCTACCTGACGGACGAGGAAATCGGCCTCTGAGCCGGCAAACTTCCGAGGCATCCCATGACCAGCTTCCATCGTGGCCGGCGCCTGCGCCAGAGTCCGCAACTGCGCGCCCTCGTGCGCGAGACGCCCCCCCTTCTGCGTGAAGACCTCATCATGCCCTATTTCGTGGTGGAGACGGACGATGCCGCCTTCCGCAAGGAGATTTCCGCCATGCCGGGGCAGTTCCAGCTTTCGCTTGACGAGCTGGAAAAACAGGTGGGGCGCGCCGTGGCCGACGGCCTCATGGCCGTGCTGCTCTTCGGTATTCCGCAGGTCAAGGACGAGCAGGCGAGCGGCGCCTGGGCCGAGGACGGCATCGTGCAACAGGCCGTGCGCCGCTTGCGCGCACGCTTCCCCGAGCTCGTCATCATCACCGATGTCTGCCTCTGCGAATACATGAGCCACGGGCATTGCGGCATCCTCCGGCCCGACGGCGTGGTGGAGAATGACGCCACCCTGCCGCTGCTCTGCCGCACCGCCGTGAGCCACGCCCGCGCGGGCGCGGACATCGTGGCCCCGTCCGACATGATGGACGGCCGCATCGCGGCCATCCGCGCAGCTCTGGACGAGGCGGGTTTCACGGCCACGCCCATCATGTCCTATGCGGTGAAGTACGCNTCGGCCTGNTACGGGCCCTTCCGNGAGGCCGCGGAATCCGCCCCGGCCTGCGGCGACCGCAAGGCCTACCAGATGGATTCCGGCAATGCCNGCGAGGCCATGATNGAGGCCCGCGCCGACCTCGCCGAGGGCGCNGACATGCTCATCGTCAAGCCTGCCGGCCCCTATGCGGACATTTTGCGCGCCGTGCGCGACGCCGTGGATGTGCCGCTGGCCGCCTACCAGGTGAGCGGCGAATATTCGATGATTCGCGCGGCCGGCCTCAACGGCTGGATAGACGAGCGCGCNGTCATGCTGGAAAGCCTGCTCGGNCTGAAGCGCGCGGGCGCGGACATGCTCATCACCTATTTNACCGAGACCCTGCTTCGCGAGGGGCTGGCGCGCTGATGGCCCCACACCCCGCAGGACACCCCGCAGGACACCCCGCCGGAGCGCATCCAGCCNCAGTCCATCNGGGCGCAGTCCATCCGGGCGCAGCGCCCGGCCAGCCGCCGCGCNTTCTGGANGACGGCAGCCCGGCCTGCCGGCTCATCGCCTGGGAGGTCACGCGCTCCTGCAATCTCGCCTGCCGCCATTGCCGCGCCGAGGCCCATCCCGAGCCCTANGAGGGCGAGCTNACNACNGNNGAGGCCAAGGCNCTCATCGACACCTTNCCNGAGGTGGGCGACCCCATCGTCATCTTCACCGGNGGCGACCCCATGATGCGGCCGGACGTGTACGAGCTTGTGGCCCANGCGCGCGGGCTCGGGCTCACCTGNGCNTTTGCGCCCAACGGCACGCTCATCACCCCGGAGAACGCGGCGCGGCTGCGCGAGGCCGGGGTGAGTCGCTGCTCCATCTCCATCGACGGCGCGGACGCGGCGAGCCACGACGCCTTCCGGGGCGTGCCGGGCGCTTTCGAGGCCTCCCTGCGCGGCATCGAATACCTCAAGGCGGCGGGCCTGCCNTTCCANATCAACACCACGGTCACGCGCGGCAATCTCCACAGTTTCAAACGCATCTTCGAGCTCTGCGAGCGCCTGGGNGCGGCNGCNTGGCACATCTTCCTGCTCGTGCCCATGGGGCGCGCCGCNGGNCTNGCGGACGAGGTCATCACGGCCGAGGAATACGAGGATGTGCTCCACTGGCTNTANGAGTTCCGCAAGGGCACGTCCATGCACCTCAAGGCCACCTGCGCGCCGCACTATTACCGCATCATGCGCCAGCGCGCCCACGAGGAGGGCACGGCAGTCACGCCCGAGACCTTCGGCATGGACGCCATGACGCGCGGCTGCCTCGGCGGCACGGGCTTCTGCTTCATCAGCCATGTGGGNCAGGTGCAGCCCTGCGGCTACCTGGAGCTTGACTGCGGCAATGTGCGCGANACGCCCTTTCCCAAAATCTGGCGCGAAAGCAGGTATTTCCGGGAGTTCCGGGANCAGCAGGCCTATGCGGGCAAGTGCGGCGTATGCGAATATCACCGCGTTTGCGGCGGCTGCCGGGCGCGCGCCCAAAGCATGAGCGGCAACCACNTGGGNGANGNGCCCCTNTGCAGCTATGTGCCCANAAAACTCCGGNCCGNGAAGGAGGGCGCGGATGCNCGCTGAAGCAGGGNAGGACGCCCGGCGCCCGGCAAAGGCCCCCGAAAACCTGGACGCCCTTGACCGCCGCATCCTCGACATCATCCAGACGGACTTTCCGCTGGCCCCGCGCCCCTATGCCGTGCTCGGCGAGCGCCTGGGCATCCCCGAAGAGGAAGTGTTCGGCCGGGTGCGCGCCCTCAGGGAGAAAAANATCATCCGCAGGCTCGGGGCCAATTTCCAGTCNGCAAAGCTCGGCTTCGTNTCCACGCTCTGCGCGGCCAAGGTNCCCGAAGAAAAGCTCGAGGCCTTTATCGATGCGGTGAACGCCGANCCGGGCGTGACNCACAACTATTTGCGCGACCACGCCTACAATGTCTGGTTCACGCTCATCACGGCCTCGCCCGANGCGCGGGANNCCGTNCTCAAGNANCNTNANAGAGCGCACGGGCGTCNCCATCCTCAATCTGCCNGCCACGAAACTTTTCAAGATTCGCGTGGACTTCCGCATGGATGACGAGGCCGGGGCCCGCTGAGGNCGCGCCCCCGCCCGTCTTGACAGCGCCTTGAAAACACGCCACAAAATCAACGGGGCGGAACGGCACATGCCGTTCCGCCCACCGCCTAGGATGGGGCGCTCCCTGAAAGCCGCGAAGGTTAGCTCGGCTTTCCGGCGGCGCTCCATTTTGGGGCCACGGGCCCCAAATCCCTTTGAATCTTCTCAGGAGCGGCGTGGCAAAATCTTGTCACGCCGCTCCTTTTGCATTTTCCGTCCTAGAACGAGTACACGAAGCTCGCGTTGATGTTCCAGGCGTCCTTGGTCTGCGGGATGGACTGGCCATACTTGTGGCGCGCGCCCCACGCGGACTTGCTGGTGTCGAGCCACAGGGCCATGTAGTCGGCTTCCAGCGCGATGGTGAAGTTCTCGTACATCTTGTAGTAGTTGGAGAGGCCCAGTTCCAGCGCCGTGTCGCCGGTGGTCAGGTAGAGTTCCTCATGCCCGAGGCCGAAGTAGGAGGAACCACGGGGGCCCTGGAGACCGCCGTCGCCGATGTCCTCACCATTGGCCCACAGGCCGGCGAGCGACATCTTCTTGGCCATGGACTTGCTGTTGGTACCGCCCATGAGGTTGACGCGGAAGGTGTGCTTCAGGTTTTCGATGAAGCTCATGTCCTTCAAGCGCGCGCCAACGCCCCAGGTGCCGGCCATGTTGCGGCCGACGACATGGTCGCGGGCGATGTAGGGATCGCCGTCGAACGCGAAGTTGGAGTACTTGTTGGTATTCTCGTAGCCAAGGGCGGGCATGCGCTCGGAACCGTTGGCCGGGTTGTTGTCGTCACCCGAGGAATACCAGCCGTAGAGGCCGGGGGTGGCCCAGTCGAGCTTGTACTCGGCGAGCAGGGTGGCGAACCAGCCCTGGCGGTTCAGGCGGCCGTCGTCGTCCCAGGTCACGGAGCCGTATTCGAAGTCAAAGGCCACGCGGAAGGGATCCCAAACCGCGATCTCGCCGGAGAGGCCGCCCCACCAGGCATTGCCGTAGGTACCGAGGCTGCGCTTGCCGTTGGCGTTGGTGAAGTTCTTGTGGCGCGCGCCGCCCACGGGCAGGAGGCCGGCACGGACGAGGCCGGCATCGGCGCCGGTGACATTGCCGAAGGCGTTGTCCGTATCCGACCACNCGCCGTTGGTTTTGGTGCTCGTGGCGTTGCGGAAGGTGTTCGGGCCGATGGCGGAATACATGCCCCAGGGGGTCACTTTCACGCCGTCAAAGGTCAGCGGCACGAGCAGGCCGACCATGTCCATGTTGTCCATGTAGTTGGCGCGCCAGCCCGCGTTGTCGTTGTCCGAGTTGTGATCCTTGTCGGTGACGCCGGCGAAGTTGTCGTTGAAGGGGCGCGCCCAGAAGGCGGTGACACTGGCCATCTCGTTGATCTGATAGTTGGCCACGATGCCGGCCACATCGGCATTGAACGCGGAGTTGCCGGAGGCATAGGCCGGGGTGGCGAGGGGCTGGAGGCCCATGCGCACCTTGAGGTCGGTCTCGGGCACCATCCAGTCGATATAGGCCCAGCGGAGCTCGACGATCTTCTGGTCAGCGCCGAGGGCGCCGCCGGTGGAGCTCTGGCCCCAGATGGTATCGCCGATTTCAAAGGCCACCGTGCCGGAGAGAGACTCGGAGGCCACGGCGTCCAACTGCAGGCGCAGGCGCTGGCGGGCTTCAAAGTCGTCCTGGCTGCCGTTCCAGCCGGTCACCTTGTGGCCGTTGTTCCGGCCCATGAAGTTGCCGTTCTGGCCGTAGTCGAACGACATGATCCACTGACCCTTGGCCTTGAAGTCGATGGCGCTGGCACCGGTGGCGGCGCCGAACACCAGACCGGCCGCCAAAAGAAGCGTCGCGATCTTTTTCATTTCTTCCTTCCTTCCAAAAAGGTTGNCTAAACCGGGCCCTTCCCCATGCCGTACAAATTTTTGCNCCACCCGGAGCAAGCTGCCGGCGCATGGGCCCGTGCTGAATTACTAGGCTCTAGCCAAGTGGATGTCAACGTTTTCTAGGCTACATCCAAGTAAAAATCTGCCTCACGAGGGAGGGATGTATGCCTTTTGTCAGTAATCTCGGCAAGTTGATGCGTCAAAAAAATTTGACTTATGAGGAGCTCCAATTCCAGTCCAACGTGGGGCCNGACACCGTGGCCCGGGCGAAAGACGCCCGCATCGCCACCTGCAAGCTCTTGACGCTGGAAAAGCTCGCTTCGGCGCTGGATGTGGAGGTCTCTGACCTCTACAGGTGGGAAAGGGAGGAAATGCAAGCCCCCGGTCCCTCACCCTTCCGCATGGGCTAGGCAAGGACCGGGGTGCATGTGAAGCGGTGCGCCGGAGCGAATCTCCGGCGNAGCAGTGTTCAGTAAAGATTGCCCAGCACTTCGGCCTCGTCCTCCATGCTGTAGCAATGCTCGGCCGCGGGAAAGCTGCCGTCGCGCACGGCCTCGGCATAGGACGTGAAGGCCGTGCGCATGGCCTCGCCCACCTCGCCGAAGCGGCGCACGAACTTGGGCGCCACATGGTCGAACATGCCGAGCATGTCCTGCCAGACAAGCACCTGACCGTCGCAGTCGGGTCCGGCNCCGATGCCGATGGTGGGNATTTCAAGCTCGCTCGTGATGCGGGCGGCCAGCGCTGCCGGCACGCACTCGAGCACCAGGGCGAAGGCCCCGGCGTCCTGCACGGCGCGCGCGTCGTCCAGCAGTTTTTGCGCCGCGCCCATGCTCTTGCCCTGCACCTTGTAGCCGCCGAGCGCGTTCACCGATTGCGGCGTCAGGCCCANGTGCCCCATGACCGGGATGGAGGCGCGGGTAAGCGCGCGGATCTCCGGGGCGAAGTCNGCGCCGCCCTCCAGCTTGACGGCCTGGGCGCNGCCNTCCTTNACGAGGCGCCCGGCATTGCGCAGGGTGTCCTCCACGCCGCATTGCGAGCTCATGAAGGGCATGTCGCACACGATGAGCGGNGAGCTTGCGCCGCGGGCCACGGCGGCGCAATGGCGCACCATGTCCTCCACGGTGACGGCNAGCGTATCCGGGTAGCCGAGCATGACCATGCCCAGCGAATCGCCCACGAGAAGGGCGTCGATGCCGCTCCGGTCCATGATGCGGGCCACGGTATAGTCATAGGCTGTGAGCATGGTGAGCTTTTTCTGGCCCTTGGCCTGGCGGAAGCCCGTGGTGGTCATCTTCATTGCGCGTCTCCTTCGTTCTTTTCCGTGTCCTTGCGGGCGGCCAGCGCCATGAGCAGGTGCGTGAGCCGCGCGGCCGTGTAGTCCGCATGGTGCAGCCCGGCAATGGGCGCGAGCTCCACCACGTCCAGCCCGATGACCTCGTGGTCGTGGATGCAGCGCTCGAGGATGAACTCGGTCTCCTTCCAGGTGAGGCCGCCGGGCGAGGGCGTGCCCGTGGCGGGCATGAGCGCCGGGTCCAGCCCGTCCACGTCGAAGCTGATATAGATGCGCCGGGGAAAGCCNTCGGGCAGNGGCTGCTCGGGCAGGCCCACGCGGGCGAGGAAATAGGCGTCATAATGNGTGACNTCATAGCGCTTGCGCACTTCCACTTCCTCGCGGCTTATCTCGCGCACGGCGAACTGCACGAGCGGNAGCCCCAGGTCGGCCACGGCTCGGCGCATGACGCTGGCGTGGGAATANGGGTCGCCCTGGTATTCGTCGCGCAGGTCGGCGTGGGCGTCGAACTGCACCACNCCGAAGGTCTCGCCGCGCTCGTGGGCGGCGCGGGCCAGCGCGCGCAGCGCCCCGAGGGTGACGGTNTGCTCGCCGCCGAGGATGACNGGCACGGCCCCTGCGGCNAGNGCCTTGTCCACGGCAGCCTCGACGCGGCCGAGCACGGCCTCGGGATGGCCGGAAACGTCCACNGCGGGNGCGGTATAAATTCCTGACTCGCCGGGGGCCATGCCGTTCTCCAGCCCCTCNAGCTGCTGCGAGGCCGCGAGGATGGCCGCGGGGCCCTTGCCCGTGCCACCGCCGTAGGAGACGCTGCGCTCCAGCGGCNCGGGNATGACGTGGAAGNCCGCNNNCTNGGGCGNGGCCGGNGGATATTCNGANGCGAGGAAGGCGTCACTCATGCGAAAACTCCTTGAAGCGGGCAGGGCTGAAGCGGGCGCTCCGCCGGCCGCATTGTCACCCATACGCGGCAAAACGGCAATGCCCGGCCGGGAGCGGAGAGGAAAAAATCCCGCATCCGGCCGCAGGAACCAAAAAACGGCCCGCCGGGGATGCGGGCCGTTCTATTTGGAGGAGGCTGTCAGCAAAAGAAAGGAAGGTACTCAGGATAGTGCAACCGCCATGCCAAGCGTTGTTGAATAGTAACACTGTAAGATTGTTCGAAAAATTTATGGAGAAAGCCGCGGTATCCGTAAAAAAAATTAAACAATGCCCAGCCTGCGGCTCCATTTCAGGCCCGGCTTTGTAAAAATTCTTGTCCGTCCCCTATTGCGGGCCCGCGCCCTCGGCGGCGGCGCGGCCCTGNGTCGCCNCGGCCAGCTTTTCCGCCAGCTCGCGCGCGCCNGNCGTGGCGCGCCACTGGGCGAAAAGATTGCGCCAGGCGCCGAATTCCTGAAAGCCCTCGTCCAGCTGGGCCTCGTGCAGCTGCAGCCAGGTGTGGAAAAGCTGGAGCTCCACCTGGAAGGTGGCGCTGGCAAAAACAACGGCGGCCATGTCGCGCGGCATGGTCTTGCCGTCGAGATGGCCGAGCACGAAGGTGCAGACCGCGCGCCGCGAGGTCTCGAAATCNACCTCATGGCCGTTCATGCTCTCGGCCAGCGGCAAAAGGTTGGGATAGAGCTCCCTGATGCGCGCCATGCCTTTTTCCGGCACCCTGATGGCGAGGCGTTCCTCCGCATCGGCCGCATCATCGGGATTCTTCCCGTCCGTGGCCGGGGGTAGCTCCTCGATGAAATAAAAGCGCAGCCAGCTCTCGAACATGACGGCTTCCAGGGCCTGCTCNACGGCGTTGCGAAATTCCTTTTGCGCTTCCGGCATGATGCCCTCCCGGCGTGGTNTGCCGCCGTCCCCGGCGGAAGATGCGGCAGCATAAGCGCGGGCGGCCGCCGCGTCAACGCGGGGNNGCCGCCCTGTACCTTCGGGCTGCCCTGTGGTAAATGAAGCAAATGTCATGTGCCGTGCCGCGCCCTCGTCGAGCGGCGCCCCGCGGCCCGAATCCGGGAANCAGCAATGATCGACTACGCCCAGGCGCTCAACGAGGCCCAGCTNGCGGCCGTCACNGCCCCCGACGGNCCGGTGCTCGTGGTGGCGGGCGCGGGCAGCGGCAAGACGCGCACCATCGTCTACCGCCTGGCGTGGCTCGCCGAACACGGCGTNCCGCCGGAATCCATCCTCCTGCTCACCTTCACCCGCAAGGCCGCGCGCGAAATGCTCCAGCGGGCTGGCGCGCTCCTCGGGCAGGGGCTCTCCGGCGTGCAGGGGGGCACCTTCCACGCCTTCGCCTACAGCGTGCTGCGCCGCTGGCGCCCCGCATGGCTCGCCGACCGGCCCTTCACCCTCATGGACCAGGCGGACATCACTGCCGCGGTGCGCCAGTGCAAGGCCCGGCTGGACCTCGGCAAGGGCGACCGCTCCTTCCCCAAGAGCGCNAGCATCGTGGGCTTCCTGAGCAAGGCGCGCAACAAGGANCTGCCGCTTGCCGAGGTGCTTCGGCGCGACGCCTTCCATCTCGAGCCCTACGCGGAGCANCTGGAGCGGCTGGGCGAGGCCTACGCCGAATACAAGCGCGAAAACGGCCTCATGGACTACGACGACCTGCTCTTCGAGCTGGAGGCTCTGCTGCGCGACAACCCCGAGGCCGCGGCGTCGCTGAGGGCGCGCTTCCGNCANATCCTCGTGGACGANTACCAGGACACCAACCTNGTNCAGGCGCGCATCGTGCGCCTTTTGGCCGGCCCNGNGGAGGCGGAGGGCGCCGCCGGGGAGGGNGCGNGCCNANAGCTCTGCAANGTCATGGCCGTGGGCGACGAGGCGCAGTCCATCTATGCCTTCCGCGGGGCCAACGTGCGCAATATCCTCGACTTTCCCAAACTCTTCCCCGGCGCGCGCATCCTNCCNCTGGAGGAGAATTACCGCTCCACNAAGCCCGTGCTGGACGTGGCCAACAGCCTGCTGGAGCACGCGGCGGAATCCTTCGACAAGCACCTCTTCACCCGCAAGGAGNGCGGCGAGCCCGTGCGCCTNGTGACGCCNCTGAGCGACGAGACNCAGGCCGCGCTGGTGACGCGGCGCATCANNGAATTGCTNGANANCTACGCCCCGCACGANATTGCGGTGCTCTTCCGCGCNGGGCGGCACTCCTTCGCGCTGGAGGCGGCGCTCAAGCGGGCGGGCATCGCCTTTCGCAAGTACGGCGGCCTGCGCTTTGCGGAATTCGCCCACAACAAGGACGTGGTGGCCTTCGCGCGNCTNGCGCTCAACCCGCTGGACCTTCCCGCNTTCAGCCGCATCGCGGCCATGCATAAGGGCGTGGGCGCCAAGACCGTGGAGCGGCTCTACGCGGCCCTGCGCACCGGGGATGCGGCCGCGCAGGACAAGNCTTTCGCGCGCTTTCCCGAATTGCGCGACGATTTGCGCTTNGTNGANGGGNTGCGNGAGGCCGCGCCCGCGCCGGTGGATTTTTTCGAGCAGGTCATCGACCGCTACCGCCCGCGCCTCGAAAGCCGCTATCCCGACGACTGGCCGCATCGCCAGAAGGACCTCGAGGAATTGCTCCAGATCGCGGCCAACTACGCGGACCTCGAGCTCTTCGTGGCCGAGCAGGCCCTGGAATCGCCAGAGGAGGAAGCGGCCGACGACGGCGAGGGCAAGATCACCCTCTCCACCGTGCACTCGGCCAAGGGCCTGGAATGGAGCGCAGTGCTCATCATCGACCTCGTGGAGGACCGCTTCCCCTCGCGCCACGCGCTGACGCGGCCCGAGGACTTCGAGGAGGAGCGCCGCCTCATGTATGTGGCCTGCACCCGCGCCCGGAAGCAGCTGGAGCTCTACGCGCCCGCCACCATCTACAACAGGGCGGAGCGGGGCGCCTTGCACACGGCGCAAAGCCCCTTTGTGCGCGAGCTCGCCCCGGGGCTCGCCGAGGAGTGGGTGGAGGGCTTCGGCGGACGCCTCTGCCGCCGCGGCGAGGGCGCGTCCGGCCTGCTCAGGCCGCGGTCGAGAATGCCTGCGGGCCCGCTCGCGCCCCCTGAACCCGTGGACGACGACTGCCAGCTTGCGCCCGAGGACTGGCCCGACGCGTCGGAGTCAGCCCCGCAAACGGGAACGGAAACCGGCCCCCTGGCCGGAGCGGCCGCGCAGGCCACGGGCGGCGACCTGTGCTACTGCCGGCACCGCATCTTCGGGCGCGGCAAGATCGTGCGCCGCATCCCCCCGGACAAGGCGCAGGTGAACTTTCCCGGCTTCGGTCTCAAGGTCATCCTGACGGACTATCTCCTCATGGAGGATTGACATGCTGTCCGCCCCCTCGCCGTCCGTGCCCTCCGAGGACGGCATCCTCGGCCTGCTCGGCCGCCATTTTCCCAATACCCACCCCTCGCTCCTCCTCGGCCGCGGCGACGATTGCGCCGTGTTGCGCGGGGAGCGGCCGCTCTGCGTGAGCAGCGACCTTTTTCTGGAGGACGTGCATTTCCGGCGCGCCTATTTCACCCCCGAGGAAGTGGGCCACAAAGCGCTGGCCGTCAACGTGAGCGACCTCGCGGCCTGCGGCGCCCGGCCCCTCGCCTTCACCCTCTGCCTCGGGCTCCCGAAATGGGCGGACATGGCCTGGCTGGACGCCTTTTTCGGCGGCATGGCCCGGCTTGCGCAAGAGCAGCGAATGGCGCTCGCCGGGGGGGACCTCTCCCGCAGCAAGGATTTGCACATTTCGGTGACGGTGTGGGGCGAGAGTCCCCACGGGGACCAGATGGACGCCTTTCTCTCCCGCGGCGGCAGCATCCCCGGCGACGCGCTCTTTGTGGTGGGGCAGCTCGGGCTTGCGCGCGTGGGTCTTGACGTGCTGGAAAGCCGGGGCCGCGCCGCCCTGAAGGACTGGCCCGCGGCCTGCGCCGCGCATCTTCGGCCCGAGCCCCAGGTGGCCGCCGGGCTCATGCTCGCCCGCGCGGGGCGCAACGCGCGGCCGCCCGCGCTCATGGACCTTTCGGACGGCCTCTTGCGCGACCTGCCGCGCCTGCTCGGCCTTTCGGGCGAGCTCGGGCTGCACGGCAACGCCCTCGGAGCGGAGCTTGTGCTGCCGCAGCAGCTGCTCCACGCGGAAGTGCTGCGCCATGCCGCGGAGCACGGCAAAAACCCGGTGCACGAGGCCCTGCTGGGCGGGGAGGATTATGCCCTGCTCGGCGCGTGCGCGCCCGACATGCTGCCCGCCCTGCACGCGGCCATTCCCGGCTTCATGGCCATCGGCACGGTGACGGACGGCGGCGGCCTCACCTGCAACGGCGAACCGCTGCACGGCCTGCGTGGCTTTGACCATTTCGAGAGGGTCGGCGAAGGAGCGGGGCGATGATGGCTGCGGAGAGAGAAAAAAGCATGACGCCCGCCATGCCCTCGCCTGAGCAGGTGTGCCGCGCGGTGGAGGAACTGCGCGCCGTCTGCCGCGACGCCTGGCAGGAGGGCCTGCTGTCCGGCTGCAACGGCAATGCCAGCCTGCGCCTTGAGGCGGGGGGCACGGTCCTCTGCATGACGCGCACGGGTGCGGCCAAGGGGCGCCTCACGTCCGCGGACATCTGCCTGCTGGATGCGGCCACGGGCCGCCCGCTCGCCAATGGCCCGGCTTCGTCAGAGGCGGCCATGCACTTCGCGCTCTATGCCGCATTGCCCGGGTGCGGGGCCGTACTGCACACTCACCCGCGGCGGCTGCTGGCCCTTTCCCTCGTACTGCGTGACCGCCGCGCTGGCCCGGACGCGCTCCTGCGCGTGCCCCTCTATGAGGCCGATGTCTGGCGCGCCCGCCTCGCCGTGGCCCCGGCGCTTACGCCGGGCACGCAAGAACTCGCGGACGCCGTGGCGGCCGCCGCAGCCACGCTCCCCCCGGATGCGGTGAAGGGGGGCGGCGCTGTTTGGATGGAAGGCCACGGCCTTTGCGCCTTTGCGCCGAACCTTTCGGCCGCCCTCACCATGAGCGAGGAACTGGAACACCTGGCGGCCGTGCAGCTGCTGTCCCTGGGGGCCGGGGCTCGGGCCTGAATCGCAGTTGCCTTCGCGCTGACCGTAAATAAAAAGGCCGCCCCCGGACCGGGAGCGGCCTTTGGTATTCCGGTCGCGCAATCTGCGCGCTACATGCGGATGCTGTCGCGGATGTCCTCCAGGCGCGCCTTGGCGAAGAGCAGCCAGGAGGTCACGAGCTCGCCGGAATTGAAGAACGAGGTGATGCAGAGCGGGTCATAGGTGCAGATGCGGTCGAGATACGACATTGCCGCGCTCATGTTCTCGGCGTTGTTCTTGGCGCTGATTTCCGGGTAGAGCACATAGAGGGTGTTGATGAAGTCGCGCAGCACGAGGCAGATGCCCTGCACTTCGTAGATGCGGTTGTCGAGCTCATAGAAGTGCATTTCCTGCGAGTTTTCGAGCAGGCCGAGGCAGTAGCCGAGCATGTTCTCGCCGGTGACGGTCACGAAGGAGGCGTAGAGGTCGTCTGTGCGGCAGTTGTAGACGCCCTTGCCCGTGTCCAGCGAGTTCTTGTACTGCTCCAGCAGCTTGAGGCCCTTCTTGTAGGAGCCTTCGGCCGAGGGGAACATGAAGCTGCGCGGGTCGATGGCGAAATTGTTGATGCGCGCCTTGTAGAGGAACTCGCTTTCGCGGTCGCTCGCGCCCAGCTTGGCGATCTGGCTCGAATAGAGGTCGAGGAGGAACTTGGTGGCGTGGTAGACCCCGTATTGCCGGTAGGCGCGGTTATCGAAGAAGAAGCGGTTGAAGATGATATCGTTGAAGGTCCAGCCGAAGGTGGAATCGAGCTCGTGCCGCATCTGGTAGGTAATGGCGTCGAGGAGCACCTTGCCTTTTTCGTTCTCCGAGAGGCTCGCCGCGTTTTCCGGCAGGGGCATGGCCTCGGGGAAGGAAGTCTGGTCCACGGCGGAATAGAGCCGCTGCAGGCCCCAGATGACCACGAGGATGCCGATGAGGATGCAGAACTGCACCGCAAGGGTCCTGAGCACGATGCGGGTCTTGTGGATGCCGGGAATGTCCTGGAGCTTCATGGTGTCCCCTTTCAGGTCACGCGGCGCGCTCAGGCGTCGGCGCTGTCGATCCAGGCGGAAAGCGTGTCCACAATCTTGCGGGCCTGCTCGGCGCTGGAAATATTGAACTTGGATTGCCTGCGGTATTCGCCGCCGGATTTCCTGTAGCGCTGGATGACGTACTTGTCCGGCCCGTAGTCGCCGGTTTCCGGCTGCCACTGCTGGTAGCGGAAGAGGATGGTCGTCCACGCTCCCTTGGAGAGGACGGCCTTGTCCAGCTCCTTGACGAGGNNCTGGCCGTTTTCCTCATATTCCACGGTGAGGTCTTCGATGGATTCGTTCACTGCTCACTCCGGGGCGCTCCGGCAGGCGGGCGCCCCTGTTCTCCCGGCGGGGCCGCGGACTGGATGCGGCCGGGGCCGCCGGGCCTGATGCTTCAGCCGATATAGCTCGCGAGCACGCCCTTGACCGTCTCGGGGAGCTCCGGCTTCGAAACCACCATGTCGGCGGGACCGGGGCCGTAGCGGTCGGACGTGGTGGCGGCCGTGGCCGTCATGGCGATGAGCCGCTCGGAGAGGGTGAGCTCGTGGCCGTGGCCGATTTTCTGGCCGAGCATGGTCAGCACATTATCNGTGATGTCNATGGGTTGCACGGGGGTGTANACAACAGGAACGGGCATGGTGCGGTCTCCTCATTGTGCGGTTCGTGNCGTGCGNGCCGGGTGAGAGNCCCGGAGCGGCGCAAGCGTCCTGAAGCCGCGGTGGCGTGTTTTTCCCATGCGGGAAGGAAACACCCTAGGGTGCCAAACTACCGGATTCATCGGCACTTTGCAAGAAAACATTAGGGCGCGGAAAAAAGTCGCCGCGTGGGCCGCGGCAGCCGGGCTTGAGGGCNAAGGCGTCAGGCTCCGCAGCCGCCTCCGGCCCCGCCCATTCCACCCCCCATCCCGCAGGTCCCGCAGGAGGGGCCCCCTGTACCCAGCGGGCGCACCGGGCCGGGCTTGTAGGGGAAGGCGCCCGTCTTGAGCGGCGCGGGCACGCTCAGGCAACGCTCGGTCTCGGCAGCGCCGCACTTGGGGCAGACCGGCGNGGCCGTGTCGCCGGCCCTGAGCAATTCCTCAAAAACCTCGCCGCAGGCGCGGCAGCAAAACTCGAACATGGGCATCGTGCAAATCCCTCTTTTTCCGGCCCTCCGCGCACGCTTGCGAAGAGGCGCTGAGTGCGGATATACTGGAATACACGGGAAAAGGAAACCGCTTAAACCGCGGCCGCCGGATACCTTCCGCGGCCCAAAAGGGGAGACGCCATGAAAAAGATACTGTTGCTGGCCGGGGACTATGTGGAAGATTACGAGGCCATGGTCCCCTTCCAGATGCTCCAGATGGCGGGCTATGAAGTCCATTCCGTGTGTCCGGGCAAGCGCGCCGGGGACACGGTCAAGACCGCGGTCCACGACTTCGAGGGCGACCAGACCTACAGCGAGAAGCGGGGCCACAATTTCGCCATCAACCACGACTTTGACACCGTGGACGTAAAGGACTACGCGGGCCTCGTCATCCCCGGCGGCCGCGCGCCCGAATACCTGCGCCTCAACGAGCGCATCCTCGACATCGTGCGCGAGTTCCACGCCGCGAAAAANCCCATCGCNGCCATCTGCCACGGCCCGCAAATCCTNGTGGCCGCGGNCGTGCTNAANGGCTNNACCTGCACNGCCTATCCGGCGGTNAANCCGGANGTGGTGGACGCGGGCGCNACCTGGGCNGACCCGGACGCCGCGTGCAGCAANGCCGTGGTGGACGGNNNGCTCGTCACGGCNCCGGCNTGGCCCGCGCANCCGGCCTGGATGGCGGCCTTCATCAAGCTGCTCGGCGGCAAGATCANCATCTAGCCGGCCCGGAAAAAGCGAAGAACAGCCCGCGGCGAACTGCTCACCGCGGGCTGTTTTATTTTAATTGTAGGCAAGGAACGCGAGAGTTGACAGATATTCCTTAATTCCGTCTGGAGCGAAGCGGAAGACGGGTGCTGGTGCCGGAAGAATCCTAAAAAA
>JAAUYX010000025.1 GCA_014804905.1 Desulfovibrio sp.
TACATCGGGCTTGCCGGCGACGAGTGCGTGCGCGCGGTATGTATGTTCCTGCGCTGGCAGTCGGGCAAGTGGAAAACCAAAGGCTTTATTAAGCATGAGGCGTGCTGAGGCGGGGCCGCCAGCGGTCCGTGCCAGCGGTTGGCAGCCGTCCCGTCTCGGCCGGCTCTATATACCCCCCCTGAAAAGGCCGCCCCGGAAGCCCGAGACCCAGGCACCACGAAGCCACCTGCCTGCCCGCAAGGACACCTGCCACAAGGACACCTGCATGGAACGCACCGGCGCCTATATCCTCCTGGAATCCCTGAAACGCGAGGGCGTGGATATCCTTTTCGGCTATCCCGGCGGCGCGGTCATCGACATTTACGATGAACTGCCGCGCCACCCCGAGATCCGCCACATCCTCACCCGGCACGAGCAGGGGGCGGTCCATGCGGCCGACGGCTATGCCCGCGCCTCGGGCAAGGTGGGCTGCTGCCTCGTGACCTCCGGCCCCGGCGCCACCAACACGGTCACGGGCATCGCCACGGCCTATGCGGATTCCATCCCGCTCGTCGTCATCACCGGGCAGGTGCCCACCCAGCTCATCGGCAACGACGCCTTCCAGGAAGTGGACATCGTGGGCATCACCAGGCCCTGCACCAAGCACAACTTCCTCGTGAAGGACGTGAAGAAGCTCGCGCTCACCATCCGCCAGGCCTTCTACCTCGCCCGCTCGGGGCGCCCCGGCCCGGTGCTCGTGGACCTGCCCAAGGACATCGTCCAGGCCACGGCCGAATTCCTCTGGCCGGACGAGGTCTCCATGCGCAGCTACAACCCGACCTACAAGCCCAATGTGAACCAGCTCAGGCGCGCGGCCGAGCTCCTCGCCGAGGCGCAGCGGCCGGTGCTGCTCTGCGGGGGCGGGGTGGTCATGGCCGACGCCGCGACCGAGGCCACGGCGCTCGCGCGCGAGCTGCGCATCCCGGTGACGGCCACGCTCATGGGGCTCGGGGCCTTCCCGGCCACGGACGAGCTCTTTCTCGGCATGGTGGGGATGCACGGCACCTATGCCGCCAACCTCGCCATCAACAACGCGGACCTCGTCATCTGCGCGGGCGCGCGCTTTGACGACCGCGTGACCGGGAAGATCGCGGCCTTCGCGCCCAAGGCGCGCATCGTGCACATCGACATCGACCCCACCTCCATCCGCAAGAACGTCGAGGTGGACATCCCGGTGGTGGGCGACTGCAAGCTGGCGCTCACGGGCATCCTCGACATCTGCAGGAGCAAGTATCCCGACAAGGACTGGGCCATGCAGCACGCCCTGTGGCTCAAGGACGTGGCCTCGTGGAAGAAGAGCAAGCCGCTCTCCTACCAGCCCTCCGAGGGCGGGGCCATCAAGCCGCAGGAGGTCATCGAGGCCCTGCGCGAGCTCACGCGCGGGGACGCCATCATCGCCACCGAGGTGGGCCAGCACCAGATGTGGGCGGCGCAGTATTATGAATTCACCAAGCCGCGCACCCTGCTCACCAGCGGCGGCCTCGGCACCATGGGCTACGGCTTTCCCGCGGCCATCGGCGCGCAGCTCGCGCTCCCGGACAGGATGGTCATCGCCGTGGCGGGCGACGGCTCGCTCCAGATGAACATCCAGGAGCTCGCCACCGCCGTGGCCAACAAGCTGCCCGTGAAGGTGATCATCCTCAACAACCGCCATCTCGGCATGGTGCGCCAGTGGCAGGAGCTCTTCTACGGGGGGAACTACAGTTCCACCAACATGGAGGCCCAGCCCGACTTCGTGCGCCTCGCCGAGGCCTACGGGGCCGAGGGCTACCGCATCGAGCGCGCGGAGGACCTGTTGCCCGAACTGGAAAAGGCCCTCTCCACCCCCAATCCCGCCTTTGTGGACGTGCGCGTGGAGCGGGAGGAGAACGTCTATCCCATCGTGCCCGCGGGCGCGGCGCTGGACGAGATGCTCCTGGTCTAGGGAGCAGTCCGGGCGAAAACTGCAGCAGGCACGAAGGAGAATCCCGATGCAGCGGCATGTGCTTTCCGTCCTCGTGGAAAACGAGCCCGGCGTGCTCTCGCGCGTGGTGGGCCTGTTCAGCGGGCGCGGCTTCAATATCGACTCGCTCAACGTGGCCCCTGCTCTCGAGGAGGGCACCTCCCACATGACCATCACNACCTANGGCGACAGCATGATCCTCGAGCAGATCATGAANCAGCTGCACAAGATCGTCTCGGTCATCAAGGTGGTGGACTTTTCCGAGCTCCAGGCCGTGGAGCGGGAGATGATGTTCGTCAAGGTGCAGGCCGAGGGGCCNGCGCGCGGCGAAATCCTGCGCACGGTGGAGATTTTCCGCTGCAAGGTGGTGGANGTGAGCCCCACCGAGATGACCATCGAGGCCACGGGCAACCACGANAANCTCGAGGCCATCCTCGGNCTGCTCCAGCGCTTCGGCCTCAAGGAAATCGCGCGCACGGGCTCTGTNGCCATGCGNCGCTCGCGCAAGAGCGAGGGCTGAGGCGCGCCCCCAAAAAGCCAAGCAGCCGCTCAGGGCATCCNGTAGCGNCCGGTCANCGGNGCCTGCCAGCCGTCCTGNCCGAANGGCACGCCGCTCACCCGGAGCGCGGGCGGCAACTGCCTGCGCTTGAANTCNGACGCGAANAGGCGCCGNCGCACCTCGTCCGCGAGAGNGGCCTCTNCCGCATCCCCGGCTTCCNCCNTTTCCGNGNCNTCCCCTTCCTTCGCATCNGCCCCGCNCCCGCCGAGCAGGCGCTCCANNAGCGGGTCGAGCNCGTCATAGGGCGGCAGCGAGTCCGTATCCTTCTGTCCCGGCCTGAGCTCCGCGCTGGGGGCCTTCACGAAGATGGACTCGGGAATGAGCTCCCGGCCCTTCCACGCATTGAGCCAGCGCCCGAGCGCGTAGACCTCGGTCTTGGTGAGGTCGCCGATGACGGCGAGCGCGCCCACGGCGTCGCCGTAAAGGGTGCAATAGCCCATGGCGANCTCGCTCTTGTTGCCCGTATTGAGCACCAGCGCCCGCGCGCGGTTGGCGAGCGANGCGAGGATGGTGCCGCGGATGCGGGCCTGGAGGTTCTCGGCCGTNACGTCGCCGGGCCANGCCGGGAAGCGCTCGAGCCCCGGCGCCAGCGCNGNGNCNAANGCCTCCATGAGNTCCGCGATGGGNACGGTNAGCGTGGCGATGCCGAGATTGCGCGCGAGTTCCTCCGCATCCTCCACCGAGGCGCGGCTCGTGTGCGGCGAGGGCATGAGCACCCCGGTGACGTTTTCCGGGCCCAGGGCCTCGGCCGCCACAGCGGCCACGAGCGCGGAATCCATGCCCCCGGAAAGGCCCAAAAGCACGCGGGAAGCGCCGCTCTTGCGCACATAGTCGCGCGTGCCGAGCGTGAGCGCGCGCCAGCGGCTTTCCTCCACGCCGGTGCAGGCCGGGGCCACGGGATTGACCGGGAGCCCCTCCGCCGTCGCGGCGTCCCGGCCGTCGGCGTCGGGCCGGGCTTCCGCCGCGGTATCCACGAGCACGAGGTCCGGCGCGAAGGCGCGGGCCCGCGCGAGCAGGCGCCCCGCCGGGTCAAAGGCCACGCTCTGGCCGCTGTAGACGGTGGGGCCGTCCCCGCCCACAAGGTTCACGGACACAAGATGTACATGCTCGCGCGCCGCCACATGGGAGNGCANGCGCTCGGCCTCNTCCTGCGCNNGGGGCCGNTAGGGCGCGGCNGTCATGTGGANGATGGCGTCCACGCCNCGGCGCGTGAGGTCGCCCANNGGGTCCGGCGCGCCCGGCGGCGGCTGCCGCCAGAATGCCTCGGCGCGCATGGCCGCGTCCTCGCAGACCACCACCCCGAGCCGCCAGCCCTCNAGNGANACGATGCCGCAGGAGACGCCGTCATCCCAGGGCAGGGCGTCCGCGCCNGGCTGGCCGTGNCGGCGCAAATTGGGCCGCACCTTGCGCGACACCACCTGCAGGCGCCCCGCGTGGAGCAGCACCGCCGCATTGGCGTAGCCGCCGGGCCGCGACAGGCTGGGCGCGGGCGCGCCNACAAGCAGGGCCGGGCCGTCCGCAAGNGCGCCGGCGAGGCTGTCGAGAGCCGTGCGCAGNCCGCGGGCGAAGTCCCGCGCATGGAGATATTCNCCGGGCTCGGGGCCGGAGAGNGCGAGCTCCGGGGTGACGCAGAGGGCCGCCCCGCGGGCCTTGCGCGCCTCCTCGAGGATGAGGGCGGCATTGCCCGCGATGTCGCCGGGCACGCTGTCGCATTGGATCATGGCGATCTTCATGGTGTGATGTACCCTGAGCTTCGTTGTACTTGTGAGTTGCAGTGCTGTTGTGCTGTGCGNTTAATGCCGAAATTATCCGTCAAAAACAGCCTTTTCGGCGCTGGCTGCGTCAGAGAAAAATTTCCTCGGTCGAGTACTTAAGTACACTCCCTTCGAAAATTTTTATCTTCCTTGCCAGCGCCGAAAACTCTTATTTTTTAGGATTCTTCCGGCACTAGCACCCGTCTTTCGCTGCGCTCCAGACGGAATTAAGGAATTTCTCTCAAGAATGCCACAGAGCGGGCCCTTCCTCTACTTACCAAAGCCCGTGGAGCGGGCCCCCCGGCGCGGCCAGGCTGTCCACGCGNGCGGNAACNTCCGGNTCCTCCNCNAGNGGCGGCGCGTGGAAGGGCTTCGCGCGCGCGTCGATGACNAGCGGCGCCTCGCAGCTCCAGTGCCGGGNCGTGATGCGCGCNTCCGCGCCGTAGCAGTCCGTGGCCGGGTCNGAGCGGGTGAATGTGACCCAGAGGAGATTTTCGAGGCTTGCCGCGCAAAAGTCCGCATCGTCGGCCACCACCACCAGCGGGAAGCGCTCGCGCCGCTCCCAGGCGCCGAGNCGCCGGGCCAGTTCTTCCATNCNCGGGTCCGGCTCGCCGCGTCCCCGCGCATGGNGGGGACCGCGGAGNACGACCACNCCCGGAAGCGCCACATGGGGGCTCTCGAAGCCGGGCGGCAGGTCCGGCAGGNTCCCCANTTCGTCCGCGNCCGTCCCCAGCCTGCGGCGCGCCTCNCCGCAGGANGCCCAGATGAGCTTGGAGCCNTCGTTGAGCGCCGTCCCCGTGTAATCGAGGGTGTCGGCGGTGCTCTGCGTGAGAAAGTGCAGGTCGCGGCGAAAATCCGCGCGCTCGAGCATATGGGCGAGAAAGCCCGCCACATCCCGGCTGGAGAGGCCCGGCGCGTCCTCCTGGGCCGTGATGAGCACATACTTGGCGAGCGCCGTCTGCGTGGTGCCGAGAAGGTGCAGGGCCTGCGTGAGCAGCTCGCGCGGGCGNCGCGCCGCCTCCCACGGGGTGTAGCGCTCGCTCCCCAGCGCGAGCAACAGGGGATGCACGCCCGCCGCGTCCACGGCGTGGACCTCGGTGATGCCGGCAAATACCTGCGGCACGAGCGGGCCGGTGAGCTCGTGGATAAAGTCCCCGAAAACCGTGTCCTCCTGCGGGGGGCGCCCCACGGAGGTATAGGGCCAGATGGCGCCCTCCCNGTGCGTGACCGAGTGGACGCGCAGGGCCGGAAAGTCATGGCGCAGGCTGTAATAGCCCACATGGTCGCCGAAAGGTCCCTCGGGCCGCGTGTCGGGGAGCACGACGCCGGAAATGCAGAAATCCGTCTCCGCGAGCACGGGGAGCCCGAGCCCGTCGTTCCCCGGCGCGAGCCGCACCCGGCGCGCCCCCAGAAGGCCCGCGAAACGCAGTTCGGAAAGCCCCTCCGGGAGCGGCATCACCGCGGCCACGGTGAGCGCGGGCGGGCCGCCCACATGGATACGCACGGCAAGCGGCCTGCCCGCGGCGAGCGCGTGNGCGTGGTGGACGCCGATGCCCCGGTGGATCTGGTAATGCAGGCCCACCTCGTCCTCGGCATAGTCGTTGCCGCCAAGCTGGATGCGGTACATGCCGAGATTGGAGGCATCGACACCGGGGCGCGCCGGGTCCTCGCTGTAGACGAGNGGAAGCGTGATGAAAGGNCCGCCGTCNAGCGGCCAGGAGNCCAGCGGCGGCAGGTCCTTGAGGGNNGNGCGACGGGCGAGGACGGGCGCGTCCTTCGCGCCCACCTTGCGCGGCAGCATCCGGCCAAGGCCGCCCAGGGCCTTGAGGCTCCTGCCGGGGCGGCGCAAAAGGCCCATTGGGTCGGCCTTGCCCGCGAGCACGGCCTCNGTGGCCGCGAGGCCGTCCCGAAAGAGGAAGCGCAGGCGCTTCTTCGTNCCGAACAGGTTGACGAGCACNGGNAAGTCCGTTCCCGTGACGCGCGTGAAAAGCAGGGCCGGCGCGCCCGCGCGGAAGGCCCGGCGCTGGATGGCNGCGAGCTCGAGGNGCGNNTCNANGGGNGCGTCNANGCGCACAAGGTCGCCCGCGGCCTCAAGGTCGCGCACNCAGTCCTGAAGGGAGGANTAGCCCACGGCCTANCGNTCCCCCGGAGTTTCCACGGGCNCCACGGCCCTGCGCCCGGCGAGCACCTCGGCGAAATCCTCGAGGATGCGCGCGTGGTCAAAGACGAGCGGTTCGGGCAGCGCGTCCAGCGGATAAAAGGCCGCGGCCGCCGCGTCATCGCCAGCATGGAGCGCCGCGGCGTCCCGCGGGCGCCCGGTAAAGACCACGCTCAGGGTGTGCTGCCTGGGGTCGCGGTGGGGCCTCGAATAGACGCCGAGCAGCCCGGTGAGCTCCACATCGAGGCCCGTCTCCTCCTGCATTTCGCGCACAGCCGCGGCCTCGGCCTGCTCGCCCTCCTCGATGAAGCCTCCGGGGAGCGCATAACCCAAGGGCTCGTTGGCGCGGCGGATGATGACCACGCCCCTGCCCGGCTCATAGATGACCACGTCCGTGGTGGGCGTGGGGTTGCTCCAGCGACTGTAGGGCCTGCCGCACGAGCAGATGTAGGGCTTGCCACATTGCGGGCAGAGAACGGTTTTTTTCATGGCTGCGCTCCTCGTGGTGGAAAAATGGTATGCCAGCGGCGCGCCATCCGCAAGCGGGGCGCATGCCGGGGGCGCTCAGGTGAGGACCGGGAATCCCGCGGCCGCAAGCGCTTTTGCGCTCACCGCGCCCTCCCGGAGGAGGCGGAGAGCGAAGCCCTCCGCTCCCGCCAGCGGCTGTGCCAGCGTGGAGGGCGCGCCCCCCTGCGGTTCATCTTCCGGCGCGCTTGCCGCGAGCAGACCGACATCGCCCCCCGAGCGGGCGAGCGCCGCCAACAGCGCCGCATCGAGGTCCTCCGCCCGCGCCGCAGGCGCGCCGCCGCTGAAATTGGCGCTGCTTGCGGTGAGCGCGAACCCCGCCAGCGCGGCGAGGCGCCCGGCAAGGGGGTGGGACGTGACGCGCAGGGCCGCGAGGCCATCGCCACTGCGAGCCTCGGGCGCGACGCCGGGAAGCGCGGGCAGGAGCAGGCTCAGGGGGCCGGGCCAGAAGACTTCGAGCAGGCGCTCCGGCGCGGCCTCGAGGCGCACGGCCCGGGCGGCCTGCTCGAGGTCCGCGGCCAGAAGCGGCAGCGGGGAGCCCCCGGGGCGCCCCTTGATTTCGCGGATGCGGGCGCAGGCCGGGGCCTTGTCGGCCCGGCAGCCGATGGCGTACAAGGTTTCGGTGGGAAAGATGACGACGCCCCCGCGGGCGAGCGTGGCCGCTGCCTCCTCAAGCCCGAGGCGGGGAAGTTGGGGCGGCCTGCCGCGGCCCCGCGGCAGGATGGGAGGATGTGGGGGCATGGCTGGCAACCTTGTGCGGCTCCTTTGCGTGGGCAAGCTGAAAACGCCGTTCTGGCGCGAGGCCGCGGCGCATTACGCGCAGCGCCTCGGCCGCTGGCGGCGCGTGGAGCTCGTGGAGGTGCGCGACGGCGAGGCCGCCCTCGCACCCGCCGCACGGTCCGCGCAGGAGGGGCAGCGCCTTTTGGAGGCGCTCGGCGCCACCGCAGGGGCCATCGCCCTCGACGAGGGCGGGGAGGCGCTGGATTCCCCCGGCCTGGCGGCCCTGCTCCGCCGCCTGGACGAGCAGGCCCTGCGGCCGGCCTTTGTCATCGGGGGCCCCTTCGGCCTCTCGCCGGAGGTGCTCGCGGCCTGCCGGCGCCGCGTCAGCCTTTCGGCCATGACCTGGCCGCACGAGCTCGCCCGCGTTCTCCTGCTGGAGCAGCTCTACCGCGCCGAGTGCATCCTGCGCAAGGTCCCCTACCACCACTGAGCCCGTTCATGGCGTGTCACCGTCCGCGGGCAGTACCTCGTAGATGCGCGCGAACACATTGTCGTAGACGAGCTTGAAATAGGGCGAGATGCGCGGGTCCTGCGGGTCGCACAGCAAAAGTCGCACCATGAGCGAGTTGAAGATGCCCTCGTCCATGGCGAGCTTCTCATCCGTCACGCGGTTGAAGAGAAAATGCACGTTGCGCCGCCCGGCGAGAAAGG
>JAAUYX010000026.1 GCA_014804905.1 Desulfovibrio sp.
CCAGCGCACCACCTTGTCAACCGAGCCGATGCGTTCGAGCCACATGACCATCTGGGCGCCGATTTCCACGCCCACCACCGTACCGATGAGCATGGTGATGCCAAGCAGGTAGTCCACGTTGCCGAACTTGCCGTGGCGCATGGTGGAGATGAGGGACTTGCCCGCCATCTGGGCCACGTCCGTGCCGATGGCGAAAGCCATGGGGAAGCCGAGGATATTGAGGCCCGGCGTCACCATCCAGGCGCCGCCCAGGCCGAAGAAGCCGCCGATGATGCCCACGCCGAGACCGAGGATGATCAGGCCGGGCCAGAAAATCATCACGCCGGAAATGGGCATCAAGATATACAGCCAGTCCATGAGTGCCTCCTTTCCGGGTTACTTTTCCGCCAGTTCGCGGTGCTTGAGGTCGATGCCGATGTGCGACATGACGATATCGGCGAGCCAGCCGAGGATGCAGCCGATGATGGGGATGATGACCATGGTCATGATGGCGAAGAGCAGGTGGCTCTCGTTATACATTTCCGCCCACCAGTAGAGGATGCCGTCGAGCTTCCGGGTGTCGGCCACGATGACCACGTCGGCCTTTTTCTTGGCGGCTAGGGCGATTGACGGCATCAGGGCGGGCACAACGAGCGCACAGCCCAAGAACCAGGTCCACAGTCGGCGCAGTTTCCTCATGACATCCTCCAGCGGAAAGGGGAATCCAGGGAATGGAGGCATCCCGCACACAACGGCAGGGGGGCCTCGCGCCAGGAATGGGGAAGCGGCGCGAACCGTGGCGGTCCTTCCATTCTGCCACAAAATCCTAAGCCTAGTGCCTCGCTTATACGCGGATGTGAAAATAATAGCAAGCCCCTGCGGGAACTTTCCCCGGTCCGGGAAGGCCGCCTCGCGCCCTTGCGGGGCGGAACGAACTCGCCTAGGCTTGGAGGGGCGCGCCTTCGCGCTTCCGCCCGGTTCCCGGTATTTTTTTGCTCCAAGGATGCCCCATGCCCGCCAAGCCCGATACCACGCCCGCCACGCCGGATACGCGCGCCCCGGAAAGCCCGGAAGCCCCCGAAACGTCATCCCCGGCCCAGGAAGAAGCCAGGCCCTCCTTCATGCGGCGGCTGCTCGGCTTTTTCCGGCCGCGCCAGTCCCTCAGCCGGGCCGAGGCCATGGCGGCCTTCAATCGCCGCTATGTGTCCTTCAAGGAATTGCTCCAGGCCAACGCCGACCTCGCGGGCATCCTCGCGTCGCTCACCCAGGCCCAGCAGGGCGAGCGCGGCATGGAAACGCGCGAGGTGCGCAAGCAGGCGCGGCGCGCCATCTTTCTCTGCGAGCGCATGGCCGAGTGCCTCAACGCCATGTCCGGCAACCGTTATGCGGAACTGGCGGAGGCCGCCAGGGCCCTCGGCGCCCGCATCGAGCGCGAGCTCAGGCGCCACACGCGCGGCGACCTTCGCACCGTCACCGTGCCGCTTTCCGAGGTGGACGCCAGCATGGCCTATATCGTGGGGGGCAAGAACGCCAATCTGGGCGAGCTCAAGAACATGCTCGGGCTGCCGGTGCCACGCGGCTTTGCCGTGACCATCAAGGCGGCCACCATCTTCCTGCTCCGCAACGGCGACCTTTTCGGCCGCATCTACGAGGCCCTGCGCCNNGCCGACGCGGACAGGCCCGCCACCATNCGCACGGCCGCGCGCGAGGCCGAGCGCCTCATCATGGCGGCNCCCGTGCCCGAGAACCTCGCCCNCGACATGTACGCCGCCTGGGACGACGCCTTCGGCGANGACAGGGACANGGCNCTCGCGGCCCTGCGCTCCAGCGCCGTGGCCGAGGACGGGGTGCAGTCCTTCGCCGGGCAGTACCACAGNGTGCTCGGCGTCACCCGGCCNGAGCTGCTCAACGCCATGAAGATGGTCATCGCGAGCCTNTTNTCGCAGCGCGCCCTCACCTACCGCGCGGCGCACGGCTATGCGCTGGACGCCACGGGCATGGGCCTCTGCTGCCTCGAGATGGTGGACGCGCGCGCCGCCGGGGTGGCCTTTTCGCGCCATCCCGTGGATTTGCGCTCCAACTGCGTGCTCGTCAACGGCCTCTGGGGCCTCGGGGAAATGGTCGCCGACGGCACGGGCACGCCGGACCAGTGGCTCGTTTCCCGCGCCACGGGCCGNGTGACGCAATCGGTCATCGCCCACAAGGAAATGGAAATGGTGCTCCGGCGNCNCGGNGACCATGCGGAATGCGTCATGGAGGAAGTGCCCGAGGACATGCGCGACATGCCCTCNCTGAGCGACGCCCAGGCGAGCGGCATCGCGGGCATGGCCCTCACTCTGGAGCGGCATTACCAGTATCCGCAGGANATGGANTGGGCCGTGGACCAGGAGGACCGCATCGTGCTCCTCCAGACGCGGCCCATGGGCCTTGACTGCGCGAGCCCGGACAGCCACTCCGAGGAGTGCGCCGTGCCCGGCCTGGGGCACCTCAAGCCCCTGCTCTTCGGGGCNGACATCGCGGCCAGGGGCGTGGGCTGCGGGCCGGTGATGCACGCGCATCCCAACGAGGATTTGACGCACTTCCCCGAGGGCGCGGTCATGGTCATCGAGCATTCCTCGCCCAATGTGATGACAGCGCTCAGGCGCGCGGCCGCNGTGGTGGCCGAGAGCGGCAGCCTCACCGGGCATCTCGCNTCNCTCTGCCGGGAATTCGGCGTGCCCACGCTCATGAACGTGCCCGGCGCCNNGAGCCTGCTNNCCGACGGCGAGGTGGTGACCGTGGACGCGCTTCTCGGCCGCATCTTCGCGGGCGAGGTGCCCGAGCTCATGGCGCTNAGCCTGCGCCGCCGCCACGCGCCCAAGGCCGACAAGCCCGCGCAGGTGCTGCTCCGCCGCGTGGCCCCCTATATCCTGCCGCTGCACCTCATCGACCCGCAGTCCGAGCTGTTCGCCCCGGCCAACTGCACNTCGCTGCACGACATCATGCGCTACGCGCACGAAAAGAGCTATGCNGAGATGTTCCTCCTNTCNGACAGNCTNTCGGAAAGCGGCGGCGCGGGCGCGGCGAGCCGGCTTGTGTGCGCCGTCCCGCTGGACCTCTATGTCATCGACCTCGGCGGCGGCCTCAAGCCCCCGCACCGGCCNGAGGTGACGCCCGAGGACGTGACNAGCGTGCCCTTCNNGNANCTGCTCGNCGGGATGCTCAACCCGGCNGTGCAGGCGCGGGGCCCGAGGCCCGTCAACATGCGCGGCTTCCTCTCGGTCATGGGCCAGAGCATGATCGGCGGCAATCTTCAGGGCGGCCAGCGCTTCGGCGACCGGAGCTATGCCATCGTNTCCGACCGCTACCTCAACTTTTCCTCGCGCGTGGGCTACCACTACGCCATTCTCGACTCGTGGTGCGGCGACACGGTGAACAAGAACTACATCCGCTTCGAGTTCGCGGGCGGCGCCGCCGGGGATGTGCAGCGGGAACGGCGGGCGCGCTGCATCGGCATCATCCTGAGCGAGCTCGGCTTTACCATCGACGTGCTGCATGATAGGGTTCGCGCGCGCTTCCAGAAATACCCGAAGCTCGAGATCTGCTCCCGCCTCGACCAGCTCGGGCGCCTGCTCATCATGACGCGCCAGATGGACATGCTCATGGTCAGCGAGGCGGCCGTCCAGACCTTTGCCGCCAACTTCCTCAACGGCGAGTACCACTAGGGGCGTCCCACCGGGGCGCCCCCCACCGGGGTTTTGCCATGCACCGCGCACTTCTTGCCATCTTCGGCTCCGCCCGCTTCATCGGCCCGCAAAAGGCCCCCAAACGCTGGGACCAGCCGGAGCATGTGCCGCAAAAACTGCTCTCGCGCGATTTTCTTCTGCTCTTTCTCATGGCCATGTGCAGCAACAGCTACATCGCCGTNTANTACTGCTTCGAGCAATGGATGCAGGGCCTGGGCATCGAGCCGCAGTGGCGCGGCGTNCTGCTNTCCTCGCTCTTCGCCATGATCCTCATCTTCCGGCCGCTCACGAGCGTCATCATGCTCAAGCGCAGCAAGCTCGGGGCCATGGTGGTCTCGCTCGTGGTCATGAGCCTCGTCATGCTCGTCTATCCCTATGTGACNCCGGNCGACGCCGTGCGCACCATCCTCGGCCTGCGCCTCGTGCAGGGCATCGCGCTTGCCGTGTTTTCCTGCTGCACGGTGGCCGTGCTCGTGGACTGNNTCCCGCCGGGGCAGAGCGCGCGCGGCTTCGCNCTCTTTTCGCTGACCNTGCTTTTGCCCTATTCCATCATCCCGGCCGTGTCGGAAAGCCTCATCCCGCTGCTNGGCGGCGAGGCGCNCCTGTTCGCGGCCACCACGGTGCTCGGCATCCCTTCTTTTATTATGGTCGGCCTTTTGGCGAAGCGCCTGCGCACGCCNGANGTNCCCCCGCAAAGCGGCATGTCGCGCANNGAGNTNTGGCANGCCATCNCCCATTCGGGCCTCGCTCTNNGTCAACCTCNCCTGCCTCNCCTTCAGCATCACCACNNTCATCGCCATCTTTTTCATGAAGGGCCTNTGCGGCNTCACCGGGGCGCACCCGGCNTGGTTTTTCAGCACCTACACCGTNACCATCATCCTCGTGCGNCTNTTCGGCAGCCACCACNTNGACACNCTGCCNCGNTACCGCGTGACCACGCTCTGCGCGGCCGTGCTCTCGCTCTGCGTGCTGGGGCTCGCCTGGGGGCCNNTGTGGAGCTTCGTGCCGCTNGCCTGCGTCTANGGCCTNAGCCTCGGCCTGCTCTATCCGCTTNTGGCGGCCGCGGTCTATGACCGCTCCACGCCGGAGATGCGCTCGGTGAATTCCAANGTGATGATGGCCACCTTCGACGCCAGCGGGATGCTNGCNCCNGTCATCGGCGGCCTCGTCATGCAGGCGGGCTGCGGCTATCAGGGGGTGTTCACNGCCGGGGCCNTCAGCGTGGCCTGCTGCGGCCTNTTCATGATCATCGACCGCNCGCGGGTGCTNCGCGCCGACGCNGCGGCCCGGCGGGANGCGCTNNGGGGGTGANGCGCCGGCNGGTGNCGGCCTGCGCNTGAAGGNNGNCNGCNTCGCTTCAGACNGGGCAGAGGAATNCCNNCTCTTGAANNTGGGNCGNGCGCCTACTCGTCCCCCACTTTCAGGGCGGCGAGGAAGGCCTCCTGCGGNAGNTCCACATTGCCCATGCGCTTCATGCGCTTCTTGCCNTCCTTCTGTTTTTCCAGGAGCTTGCGCTTGCGGGTGATGTCGCCGCCATAGCACTTGGCGGTGACATCCTTGCGNAAGGCCGAGACNGTCTCGCGGGCGATGATTTTTTGCCCGATGGCCGCCTGGATGGCCACCTGGAAGAGCTGGCGCGGGATGGTGCGCTTGAGCTTGAGCGCGAGGCCGCGGCCGTAGGGATAGGCGCGCTCGCGGTGCACGATGACGGCGAGCGCGTCCACGGGCTCGCCGTTGAGNAGGATGTCGAGGCGCACGAGGTCCGAGGGGCGGTAGTCCACGGGCTCGTAATCCATGGAGGCNTAGCCCCGCGTCACGGACTTGAGCCNGTCGAAAAAGTCGTANACGATTTCCGCNAAGGGCAATTCNTAGGTCACCACCACGCGGTTGGCGGCGAGNTAGTGGAGNTTTTTCTGCTCGCCNCGCTTNTCCTCGCAGAGCTTCATCACATTGCCCACATATTCGTTGGGCACATGGATNTCCATGCGNACANAGGGCTCGTAGAGCGCGCGNATNTTCGAGGGGTCGGGCAGGCGGCTCGGGTTGTCGATTTCCANNGTCTGNCCGTCCGTGGTCTCCACCTTGTAGATGACCGAGGGCGCGGTGGCGATGAGGCCCACCTCGAACTCGCGCTCNAGNCGCTCCTGGATGATNTCCATGTGCAANAGGCCCAGNAAGCCGCAGCGGAAGCCGAANCCNAGNGCCTGCGANGTCTCGGGCTCGAAGCTGAAGGCCGCGTCGTTGAGCTGGAGCTTTTCCAGCGCGGCCTTGAGGTTTTCGTACTCGTCCGACTCCGTGGGGTAGAGCCCGCAAAAGACCACGGGCTTGACCTCCTTGAAGCCGGGCACGGGCTCGNCCGCGGGCCGCGCTGGCGAGGGTGATGGTGTCGCCCACGCGCGCGTCGCCCANCTCCTTGATGGAGCCGGAGAGAAAGCCCACCTCGCCGGCNGCGAGCTCNTCCACGTCCACGGCCTCGGGNGAGAACACGCCGAGGCGCAGGGCCTCGTATTCCTTGCCCGTGCTCATGAGCCGGATGCGGTCGCCCTTGCGGATGCGNCCGTCCATGACGCGGAAAAGCGTCACCACGCCCTGGTAGCTGTCATACCACGAATCGAAGATNAGCGCCTTGAGCGGNGCCTCGCGGTCGCCGTCCGGNGGNGGCAGGCGCTCGATGATGGCCTCGAGCACNNTGTCCACGCCNAGGCCNGTCTTGGCCGAGACCTCCAGCGCGCCCGCGCAGTCNAGGCCGATGCCCTCCTCGATTTCNNCGCGCACNCGNGCNGGGTCGGCGCTCGGNAGGTCGATCTTGTTGAGCACGGGCACGATTTCGTGGTCNTGGTCCAGCGCNAGATAGACATTGCCGAGGGTCTGNGCCTCNACGCCCTGNGTGGCGTCCACCACGAGCAGCGCCCCCTCGCAGGCCGCNAGNGAGCGCGAGACCTCGTAGTGAAAGTCCACATGGCCGGGCGTGTCGATGAGGTTGAGCTCGTATTCCTGCCCGTCCGCCGCGGTGTAGGGAATGCGCACGGTCTGGGCCTTGATGGTGATGCCGCGCTCGCGCTCGAGGTCCATGCGGTCGAGATACTGCTCCCGCGCCTCGCGCGCGCTCACCACGCGGGTGAGCTCAAGGATGCGGTCGGCCAGGGTGGACTTGCCGTGGTCGATATGGGCGATGATGCAGAAATTGCGGATGCGGCTCTGGGGAATCATGGAACCTTCCTGCGCTGGCGATTGGCGGATGAGAGTAGCGCAAGGAGCGGTCAAAGTCCACGCCGGGGCGCACTGTCGGCCACGGACGCGGCCCCTCCCGGCCCTTGACGCCGCCTGCGCCGGGCTTAACTCTCCCGAAGGGCGTTTCGCCCTTTCGCCGCCGGGCCTCCGGGCCCTGACGGCATCACCCCCAGGAGGTTCTTATGGCCGAAAGCGGCAAGAAAAAACGCCAGTTCCGCGCCGAAGTGCGCAAGGTCCTCAATATCCTCACCCATTCACTCTATACCAACCGCGAAATCTTCCTGCGCGAGCTCATTTCCAACGCCTCGGACGCGCTGGACAAATTGCGCTTCCGCGTCAACCGCGGCGAGACCCCGCGCCACCCCGACCTGCCGCTGGAAATCCGCATCACGCTCGACAAGGACGCCAAGACCCTGACCATCGCGGACACAGGCCTCGGCATGACCGCCGAGGAGCTGGCGGAAAATCTCGGCACCATCGCCAAGTCCGGCTCCGAGGCCTTCCTCGCGGACCTCGCCGCCGAGAACGCCAAAAACCCCGAGGGCGAGGAGGCCGCGGCCACGGCGGACGCGGCGAGCATCATCGGCCGTTTCGGCGTGGGCTTCTATTCCGTGTTCATGGTGGCCGACAAGGTGGAGGTCACCTCGCGCCCGGCCTTCGGCAATGAGGACGAGCCCGCCCATGTGTGGACGAGCGACGGCCTCGGGACCTACACGGTGGAGGAAAGCAGCGCGCCCGAGCCCGTGCGCGGCACCGTCATCACCGCCCACCTCAAGGACGACTGCCTCGAATACGCCGAGAAATTCCGCGTGGAATCGGCCATCCGCAAGCATTCGGCTTTCGTGCCCTTCCCCATCTTCGTGGACGGCGAGCGCGTGAACACCCAGCCCGCGCTCTGGCGCGAGCCCAAAAGCAGCGTGAAGAAAGAGGACTACGCCGCCTTCTACAAGGCCATCACCTATGACGGCAAGGACCCGCTGGACGTGGAGCACATCGCCGTCGACGTGCCCGTGCAGTTTACGGCGCTCCTCTTCATCCCCGATTCCAGCATGGACTTCTTCGGCGCGGACCGCGACTACTGGGGCCTGGACCTCTACGCCCGCCGGGTGCTCATCCAGCACCGCAACAAGGAGCTCATCCCCGAATACATGGCCTTCCTCAAGGGCGTGGTGGACACCGAGGACCTGCCGCTCAACATCTCGCGCGAGACCCTGCAGGAAAACATCGTCCTGCGCAAGATCAACCAGGTCATCGTCAAGCAGACCCTCTCCCACCTCGAGGGCATGGCCCGCGACGACGTGGAGAAGTACAACCGCTTCTGGCGCCTGCACGGCAAGGTCTTCAAGCTCGGCTACCATGATTTCGTCAACCGCGAGCGCGTGGCCGCGCTTCTGCGCTTCAATTCCTCGGCGCTGCCCGACGCCGAGGCCCTGACGAGCCTCGACGACTACATGGCCCGCGCGCCCGAGGGCCAGAAGACCATCTGGTATGTGACGGCGCCCAACCGCGAGGCCGCGCGCCTCAACCCGCACATGGAGATTTTCAAAAAGAAGGGCATCGAGGCGCTCTTCCTCTTCGAGCCCGTGGACGAGTTCGTCATGGACGGCCTCGGCTCCTACAAGGACTGGGAGTTCAAGGCCGTGGAGACCGCAGGCGAGGACGCGCTGGCCGCCTTCGAGGACAAGGAGAAGCCCGAGGAGGTGGCCCCGCTCTCCGAGGACGATTCCAACTCCTTCGACGGCCTCATGGCCCGCATGAAGGAGATTTTGGGCGACAAGGTGACGGAAGTGCGCGTCTCGCGGCGCCTCGCCGACAGCCCGGCCGTGCTCGTCTCGCCCGACGGCGGCATGACGGCCTCCATGGAGAAGCTGCTCAAGGTGATGAACAAGGACGACTCCCTGCCCGTCAAGGTGCTGGAGGTCAACCGCGACCATCCGCTCCTGCGCAGTATGCTCACCATCTTCAAGGCCGACCACGAGGACCGGGTGCTCAGTGACATGACCCAGAACCTCTTTGACAGCTGCCTGCTCCTCGACGGCTACCTCAAGGACCCGCAGGCCCTCGCCACGCGCGAGAACCGGCTGCTCACCGAGGCCGCGGCCTGGTATGTGGAGGTCAAGAAAATCTAGCCGGCCTGAACGCCACAGGCCATGAAAAGCCCCCGGCCCTCACACGAGAGCCGGGGGCTTTTTGCCTTTCGCGGGGGCTGACTCCCGCCGGCACGCGTTCAAAGGCGGATGTGCGGGAGCGTGGCGCCCCTACTTCCAGCCGAAAAATTCCTTCACCGTCCGCCACGCCACTTCCTGAAGATAGCGGGCGTCGGCTTCGGAAATCCTCGCATCCCCGACCCCGGTGCATTTGGCGCCCACGGGCGACTTGCCCGAAAGCGTGGCGAAGATGACGCAACCTTCAAGATAGGTCCCGGCCGGGGTGGGGTGGCGGTTGTCGGCCACGATGAGCCGAAGGTCGGGGCGCCCCTTTTTGGCGTCGGCGAAGGCAAGGCCCACGGGCACCACCATGGCCCTGTTCTCGTTGGCGACCTTAATGGTGGCGTTGGCAAGAAGCGCGGTCATTTCCGGCTTGTCCGCATAGGCCCAGGTCATCATGAGAAGCGGCTCGGAGCCCACCTCGCGGATGTCCTTGCAGTGGATGGCGGCATATTTTTGAAACAGCTTCGAGAGCTCGGGATGGATGGGCCCCTGACTGTTATCCTGCAGGATGACGGCGTCGAAAATCTTGCCATCGGGATACTCATGGAAGACGAGCCTGTTGCTGCCGTCATTTTTGGTGGAATAGCTGCGGAGGCCATTGGGCCTGAGATAGCTTTTCACAAGATGCCAGTCGAGCCCGGCGCCACCGATGGTCGCCATGGTGAAGCTCATGGGCTCATGCTGGTCCACACTGATCTGCCGCGCGTAGGAGCCCACGCCGTTGTTGTAGTACATGAAGGAATTGCCCACGAGCAGCACCGATTTCGGAGCTTTGGCAAGATGCGTCACCAGTGGCTTGATGATGGCTTCCTCCGCCAATGCGTGCCCCGCCGCGAGAAGACAGCAGAGCGCAAGAGAACAGGCACAGAGAAGTTTTTTCATGGGTGTCCTCCCAAAAAGGTGCTCACTATACGGTCAATTGGTATCCGGCCCCGGCTTGGTACTGTCGCCCCTACTCCAGCACCTTCACCGGAACGCCGGGCGCGAGGCGCACCTGGCCGTCCACCACCACGCGGTCGCCGGGCGCGACGCCCTCCACCACGGTCGTGCCCTCATGCTCGAAGAGCGGCCTCACCGGGCGATAGACGGCGCGGCCCTCGGCATCCACCACATAGACATAGCGCTCGTCCCGGCCAGCCTGCACGGCGCGGCTTGGCACCACCTGCGCCTTTTCGGCCACGCCCAGGGGCAGCTTCACCTGCACGAACTGTCCGGGCCAGAGGCGGCGCTCCGGGTTGTCGAAGGAGGCGCGCAGGCGGATGGTGCCCGTGCGCGTGTCCACCGTGTTGTCCACGAGGGTGAGGCGTCCGGTCTCGGGCTCGCCGCCGGTGGGCGTGGCGGTCACGGCCACGTCGCCCCCAGCCATGCGCTCGAGGATGAGCGGGAGCTGCGCCTCGGGCACGGAAAAGGCCACATAGATGGGCGAAAGCGTGTCGATGGTCACGATGGGCGTGGCGTCCGTGCTCTTGACCATGTTGCCCTTGTCCACGTTGAGCGCGCCCACCCGGCCCGCGATGGGCGCCGTGACCGTGCAGTAGGCGAGGTCCAGCGCCGCGCTCTCCACGGCGGCGCGGTCGGCCTGCACGGTGGCGCGCAGGGCCGCGGCGTCGGTGGCCGTCTGCTCGTAGGCCTCGCGGCTCACATAGCCGCCGCCCACGAGCTTGCCGTAGCGGCGCCTGTCGTCGTTGGCCTTGGCGAGCTGCGCCTCGCTCTTGGCGAGCACGGCCTTTTTTTCGCGCAGCGCGGCCTCGAAGGGACGCGGGTCGATGACCACGAGCGGGGCCCCGGCCTCCACCTCCTGCCCCTCGGTGAAGCGCACGTCCAGAAGCTCGCCCGTGACGCGCGGGGTGACGCCCACGGTGGCCGAGGCCCGCACATTGCCCACGGCGGAGAGCACGCGCGGCATGTCGGCCGTGGTCACGGGCGCCACATGCACCGGGGCCGGGGGCGGGCCCTTGACGGCGTCGCCGTCGCCGGAGCAGGCGGCGAGCGCGGCCGCGCAAATGGCCGCAAGCAGGAGGGCCGGAGCACGCCGGGCGCGGGAAGGGATCATCATGTGCGCCTCCTTAAAGATGCTCTCCAGCATGTACCATGCACCGGCCAGCGTCAAGAACGCATTGACTTCGCAAGGCTTTTGGGCATACTGGCAAATTCGGTGGGCACGGCGCGGGATGCGCCGCGGACAGCCTGCGCCGCCCATGCGGGCGCGGGCCCTGAGGGAGGTACTGTTGGCAAAGAATCACGCCTTGCAGCGGTGGGGGGTGGAGGATTCCGTGGAACTCTACGGCATCCGCACCTGGGGCGCGGGCTTTTTTGACGTTTCGGAAAACGGCGAGGTGGTGGTCTGCCCGCACGGGGCCAAGGGCCCGCAGATACCGCTCCTCGAGATCATCGCGGGCCTCCACGAGCGCGGCTACGACATGCCGGTGCTTTTGCGCGTGGAGAATATCTTAAGCTCGCGCATCGCCCATATCCACGAATCCTTCCGCAAGGCCATCCGCACGCTCGGCTACAAGGGCGATTACCGCGGCGTCTTTCCCATCAAGGTGAACCAGCAGCAGCAGGTGGTGGAGCAGATCGCCCAGTTCGGCAGCCGCTACCGCCACGGGCTCGAGGCCGGCTCCAAGGCCGAGCTCATCGCGGCGGTGGCCCTCATGCGCGACCCCGAGGCCTGCATCATCTGCAACGGCTACAAGGACGAGGAATTCATCGACCTCGCCCTGCAGGCGCAGCGCTTGGGCTTCAATATCTTCATCGTGCTCGAAATGCCGGGCGAGCTTGAGGTGGTGCTCGAGCGCGCGGCGGCGCTCGGCATCCGGCCCAATGTGGGCGTGCGCTCCAAGCTCTCGGTGAAGGCAGGCGGCCACTGGACGGACTCGGGCGGCGAGCGCTCCACCTTCGGCCTGTCGCCCTCGCAAATCGTGGACGTGGTGGACACGCTCAAAAGCCGCGGGATGCTCGACTGCTTCCGCCTGCTCCACTACCACCTGGGCTCGCAGATATCCAATATCCGCGACATCCGCACCGGCGTCATGGAGGCCACGCGCCTCTACGCGGGCCTCGTGGAGGAAGGCGCGCCCATGGGCTATCTCGACCTCGGCGGCGGCCTCGCCGTGGACTATGACGGCTCGCACACCAACTACGTCTTTTCGCGCAACTACAATCTCGACGAATACTGCGCGGACGTGGTCGAGACCATCATGAGCATCCTCGACGAAAAGGGCATCCCGCACCCGCACATCATCACCGAGTCGGGCCGCGCGACCGTGGCCTATTGCTCGGTGCTGCTCTTCAATATCCTCGATGTGAACGTGGTGGAGGAGGCGCGCCTGCCCGAGACGCTTCCCGAGGACGCGCCCGAGGCCGTGCGCAACCTTCAGGAGACGCTCGCGGGCATCAGCGTGCGCAACCTCCAGGAGAGCTACAACGACGCGGTGTATTACCGGGACGAGGTGCGCCGCATGTTCTCCACAGGCGCCGTGAGCCTCCGCCAGCGCACCCTCGGCGAGCGCTTTTTCTGGGCAATCCTCATGCGCATCGCCAAGGAAAAGCGCAAGCTCAAGAACGTGCCGCGCGACCTCGAGGACATCGACGTCAACCTCGCGGACATCTATTACGGCAATTTCAGCGTGTTCCAGTCCCTGCCGGATTCCTGGGCCATCGACCAGCTCTTTCCCATCATGCCCGTGCATCGCCTCGGCGAATTTCCCTCGCGCCAGGGCATCATTTCCGACATCACGTGCGATTCGGACGGCCGCATCGACCACTTCATCGACCCGCAGGGCATGAAGCCCATGCTGGACCTGCATCCCCTGCGCGAGGGCGAGGAATACTATCTCGGCGTCTTTCTCGTGGGCGCCTATCAGGAGACCCTGGGCGACCTGCACAACCTCATGGGCGACACCAACGTGGTCTCCATCCGCGCCGCCGACGACGGAACTTATGAATATGTGCGCGAAATCCGGGGCGATTCCGTGGCCGACGTCCTGAGCTATGCGGAATACGAGCCGCGCCGCATCCTCGAGAACCTGCGCAGCGCGGCGGAGCACGCCGTGCGCGAGGGCCGCATCTCGCCGAGCGAGCGCTTCGCGGTGATGCAGGCCTTTGAGGACGGCCTGCGCGGCTATACCTATTTCGAGCGCTGAGGCCGCGCCCCCGCTTCCGGCGCGTCGTGGCCTCGGCGGCGGCCGCAAGGCCGCATGGGGGAGTTTATGGAACTGAAAACCGATCCCACGCCTCCGGCAGCTCCGGGGGCTCATCCCGCTCCGCCCCTCGCCCCGCTGCCAAGCCCGGCGGAAGCCCTGCCCGAGCCGGAACCGGGCGCAGGCGGCCGCAAGCTCTGGCTCGTGGTGGTGCTCGCCGTCCTTCTGCTGGCGGGCGCGGCCTGGTGGTTCAGCCGCGACGATGACGCCCGCAACGACCTGCGGGAAAAGGCCGCGAGCTATGTGGACGGCATCACCGCGGGCACGCCGCTCGCGGGCATCGGCAACGTCTTCCGCACGGCCCCGCCCCCGCCGCCCGCTTCGGTGACCCATCCGGCCACCGAGCCGGGCACGCTTGCCGGGCGCAACGTGCAGGGCACGGTGCCCGCGCCCGTGGATACGGGCCTGCCCTATGGCGCGGCTGGCCCGGATGCCGCGGGTGCCGCGGGTGGCGCAGGCGGAGCAGGCGCCGGGGCCGCTGGCGCGGGCGCAGCCGGAGCGGGACAGGCCGGGGCCGACGGAGCGCTTCCCGGTTATATGCCGCCGGTCACCGAGGACAGCCGCGTGCGCGCGGGTTTTGTGGCCGAACTCGCGCGCTGGCTTGCGGCGCGCTACAGGCCAGGGCCGCGCGGGGGCACGCTCGCCGTCACGGTGCAGGCCCTCAACCAGCGCCTGGGCGTGGCCCAGGCGGGCATGGTGCCGGGCGGCCGCGCGGGGCTTTTGCGCTACGCCTTCCATCCCAGCATGATTCAGGGCCTCTACAACCTCTATGTGGGCCGCTTCCTCCAGGACCTGGACGACGCCGCGAAAAGGCGCGGTCTGGACGAGGCCCAGAACCGCCAGTTCCATCTGGCGCTGGCCGGACGCGCCGTCATCCTCGCCGGGGCGCTGGAGGGCGTGGCCTCCCTGCCGGACATGGCCGCGCAGCTCGCCCATGTGGAGAAGCTGGCCCAGAACGCGGTGGACATCAATGCCCAGATGGCGCAGGCGGTGTTTGAATTGGACGAGAAGCGCGCGGCCAATGCCCCCCGGCAGGAGCTCGCGGCCGGGCAGCTGCGCGTGGACGGCCTCGCCGCCCGCTACCGCCGCGCCCTGGACGAGCAGAACACGGCCCAGCGCGCCCTCGTGGCGGCCATCCGCAAGGACGGCGGGCAGGGCATGGACGACGAAGGCCTGCTCTTTGTGGCCCACTGGGTGGAACGCCGCCTCGCGGCCGACAGGAACGCGCTCGCCGCGGTGCGCGCCGCGGCCGGTGTGCTCCGCGACCTCGGGCGCCGCTGCGCCGAAATCGGGGCCGGAGCCCCGCGCAGCCCGGCGCCGCCCGCGCCCCCTGTTCAGGAGAGCGCCCCGGCGCAGCCGTGAGCCGCGAAGCCGTGGAAAACCCTGCGCCTGCCTGGCGTCCCGCCTGCGCCCTCTTTGTGGGCGGGGTGCGCAGCGGCAAGAGCGCCTTCGCCCAGCGCTGGGCCGAGGCCAGAGCCCCGCGGCGCCTCTATGTGGCGACCTGCGCCGCCCCCGACGCGGAAATGGCGGAACGTGTGCGCCTGCACCGGGCTGCGCGCGGGCCGGAATGGGCCTGCCTCGAAGTGCCGCTCGACGTGCCCGAGGCGCTGGACGCTCTCTGGGCCGGGGCCGGGCCCGGAATCGGCGCGGGCGTGGTCCTGCTGGACTGCGTGAGCATGTGGATTTCCAATCTGCTCGGCGCGGGCCTTGACGACGCCGCGGCGCTCGCCCGCGTGGAGGCCCTGGCCGCGAGCCTTGAACGGCGCACGCTCCCCGTGGCGGTGGTCACGGCAGAGACGGGCCTCGGGCTCGTGCCGCCCTCGCCTCTCGGGCGGCGCTTCCTCGATGTGCTCGGCCTCGCCAACCAGCGCCTCGCCAGCCTCGCCGAGCCGGTCGTCCTTGCCGTCTGCGGGCTCCCTCTTGCCCTGCGCGGACCCCTCCCCGAAGAACTGGAGTTGCGCCCATGAAGTTCACGTTCTCCCTCTTCCTTCCCAGCCTCCTGCTGGCCCTCCTTGCCGGGCTCCCCACGCCCGCCGCCGCAGATGATGCCCAAGCCCCGGCCCGCTGCCTCGCCGAGGTCGGGCGCGCCATCGATGAGGCCGATGTGGCGGCCTTTGAGCGCCAGGTGGATGTTGACGCCATTCTCGAGCAGGCGCTGGACCTTGTGACCCAAATCATGGCGCAGCCGGAAACCGCGGACCGGATGCCCCCCCTGCTCGCACTCGTCTTTTCGCAGGCGGCGGGCTACGGCGGCGGGACCGTGCGCAGCCTGCTCAAGGGCGAGGCGCGGGCCTTCATCCTTAATGGCGTGGCCTCGGGGGCCTTTGCCGGGCGCAAACCGTCGGGAGCCGGGGCGGGCGGCCTGCTCGCGCCGCTCTTTGCGGACGCCTCGCTGGGCCGGAAGGAAATTCGCGAGGTGGGCGCGGCCGTGCCCGACGGCGAGGGCTGGCTCGTGCCCTTTGTGGTCCATGACGCGGGCAACGGGCAGGATTACGCGGTGACGGGTCGTTTCAGCCCCACGGAGACGGGCTGCCGGCTGACATCGGTGGCGAATCTCCCCGAGCTGGTGGAGCGCATCCGCCAGGAGGGGATGGCGCAGTAGGCCGAAGCGGCGGGAGCCTACCTGTAGCCGGGCTGCCAGGTCCCGGTGGCGTCGCCGCATTCCGGGCAGGGCAGGCTGTTGCCGCAGACCGTGCAACTGTGGGGCGTGAAGCGGCCCACGCCGTGGCAGCGGCCACAGGGCGCGCCGTCCTGCTCGCTCACGCCGCTGCCGCGGCAGTCCGGGCAGAGGGCCGTGGACTGGCCGTTCCAGCAGGCTCCGCAGGAAAGGCGGCCGGAGCCGCCGCAGGTCTCGCAGATGGGCATGGCATCTCCTCGTGATCTTTTGGGGCGCGCGCGACGGCGCAGGAACTGTCGCGGTCAGCGGACACAATAGCGTCTCGCCGCCGCCCTATCAAGAACCACCAGAATCAGCCCCTCCTCCCCCTCCACCTTGAGCGAACCGGGGCTCGGCCATGCCGGGGCCGCGTCCAGAAAGGCCTTGTGCCGCGCGCACAGCTCCGGGCGCTCGCCCGTGAAGTTCGAGATTTTCAGTTGCGGCGCGATGTAGTTGAACACCTCGGCGAAATTTCTTCCCAGATGCTGCGCCCGCTGGAGCTCCAGGGAGCGCCGCTGGTAGCCCTGCCAGAAGCGCTCGCCGATGGCCGGCCGCTCGCCCAGGGCGAGGATGCGCCATGAACGGGCGGCGTCAAATCCCGGCGACGCCTCGATGCGCGCGAGCATCCTGTTGGCGTAGAGGATGTCGTCGTCGATGCTGATTTTCCATACCTGAAGCGCGCGCACGTCGGCGCCCATGCTGAGCACCACAAGCACAGCGGCCGCCGCGGCGAAAAGCCGCCCCGTGAGCCCCGGGCTCCCGAGCACCGCGAGCGCGCAGAAGGAAAGCAGGAAGGGGACGGAATAATAATCCATGCGCAGGTTGAAGGTATTGGCGATGGCATCCCCCGACACATAGGCGGAAATATTGTGTGTCAGCACCAGGAGCAGGATGAGGACAAGGCGCAGAAAAACGCTGTCCCGCGGGAGCGACACGGAGAAAAGGAGCCGCACGCGGCGGCCCCGTTTGGGGCGCGCGAGAAGGGCGGCAAAACCCCCCAGGCAGATGAGGGAAAACACGATTTTGAAGAGCCGGTTCATGGGCGGCTGCGTCTGCCAGAAATACGCCAGCGACGCTTTCAGTTGCGGCAGGATATTTTTGAGGAAGGCCCCGGCGCCCGCCACCTGGTTGTTATAGAAAGGCCGCGCGGGGATGAGCAGCTTGACGGCCACGAGATAGAGCAGCAAAGCCACGCCGAAGGCGCAGCAATACTGGAAAATGTGGCGGTCCTCCCTGGTGATGAGCGAGGTGAGGAGCAGGAGCAGCAACAGGGTCCAAAAGGTGTTGAGGATGCAGGGGTTGACCCCAAGAGAAAAGGTAAAGAGCGCCACAGCCGCGAAGAACGACAAAAGGCGCGTCTTTCTGACGGTATACAGTGTCCCGAGGAGAAAACAGCACAGCGCGGCATTTTCGCCGATGCCCGCCCCCTGATAGTAGATGCGTCCGAGCAGGAGCGGCGAAAGCACAAAGAGCAGGAGCGAAAGAAAAAAACTTCTGCGGGCCGCGGCACCGGCAGGCGGAAAAAGCGCAAGGAAGAGCAGGCCGGACGCGAACCAGAAAAGCAGGCTCAAAAAGGGCGTCAGCACCGGGAGATACAGGCCCTGGAAGAGCTGGAGCGGTATGAGCGCGGCGAGCCTGGACTGCCAGGCGAGGGCATACCAGCGGGCCGGGGACAAAATCATGCCCCAGTCATGGTTGCCGAAAAGAAACTGGACCAGGAACCATGACCAGGTGAAGAAAAAAATCGCCAGCGCCCAGAGGACATCGCGCCGGCGCTCAGAGAGCGTGCTTTTCAGTCAAGAGAGAGAGAGAGAGAGAGAGAGAATTTTGCTGCGGGACAAGGGCATCTCCTGAAAAAACCGTTTATCGGTGTGATAAAGCAGAGGAAATACCCCTGTCAAGGCAAGCTCCTGACCTGTCCCGGCCCGGGCTGGAGTGCGGTGACGGGCCGTTTCAGCCCCACCGAGACCGGCTGCCGCCTGACCACGGTGGAAAACCTCGGCGAGCTGGTGGGGCGCATCCGCCAGGAGGGCATGGCGCAGGAGGAAAGGCGCGGCCTGCCTGTAGCCGGGCTGCCAGCTCCCCGATGTGTCGCCGCATTCCGGGCAGGGCAGGCTGTTGCCGCACGCCCTGCAGCTGTGGGGCGTGAAGCGGCCTACGCCCGCACAGCGGTACATGGGGCGGCGTCCTTTTCGCTCACGCAGCTACCGCGGCAGTCCGGGCAGAGGGCGGTGGACTGGCCGTTCCAGCAGGCGCCATAGGACAGGCGCCCTGACCCATCGCAGGTCTCGCAGATGGGCATTTGTCTCCTGCCGGTGGTTTTCCCGGAGTCCCGCAGACGCCGGGTTTTTCCAACTAGCGTGGACAGTAACGCCTCGCGGCGGCAGTATCCAGAACAACGAGGATGAGCCCCTGCTCACTGTCAATCCTGAGTGAGCCGGGTTTCGGCCATGCGGGGGCCGTGTCCAGGAAATCCCGATTCTGCGCGCACACTTTCTTGGCATCCCCCCAAAAATTGGAGATATTCAGGTTTGGTGCGATGTAGTTAAACACATGGGCGAAATTATATCCTCCGAGGTGCATGGGCCGCTGAAGCTCCAGCGAAGTATGCTTATAGCCAGAATAAAAGCGCCGGCTGAATACAGGCCTTTCGCCCAGCGCGAGCATCCGCCACGAGCGTCCTGCATCAAATTCCGGCGCCGCTTCAATTCGGGCGAGCATCCGGTTGGCATAAAGAATGTCGTCGTCAATCGAAATTTTCCACACCTGGAGTGCCCGCACATCACTGCCCATGCTGAGCACAACAAGCAGAACAGCGGCTGCCGTAAAAAGGTGCCCCCGCAAACCCCGGAACTCTAACGCTGCAAACGCGCAGAAGGAAAGGATAAAAGGGATGGAATAGTAGTCTATTCGTAAATTAAAAGTACTGGCGGTCTCGAGGCCTGAAACATAAGCACTTACATTATTTGTCATTATGAGTAATAAAATAAGAATGATGCGAATAGCTCTCCTGGCCGCTGGTGATAAATACAATATCACCTGCTTATGGATGGAGATATCAGCACAAGTTATAAGTTTCCAAAATCCGCCGATGCAAATTAGCGTAAATAATGCTTTAAAAAAAACATTCATAGGCGGCTGAGCCTGCCAAAAATAACCCAGCGACGCTTTCAGCTGTGGCAGAAGGTTCTCAAAAACTGCCTTCAGCGTACCAATCTGATTATTGTAATTATTGGTGTCAGGAATAATTATTTTTATAAACACTAAATAAATACATAGGGCCACTAAAAATCCCCCACAATATCGTCTAACACATATATTCAATATATTATATTTATTATTAATGTAATATAGAACAATAATTAAAAATATTGTCCAAAAAGAATTTATGATGCATTGATTGACTCCCAAAGAGAATGTAAATAGCATGACACATATAAAAAAAGACAATATTCCTTTACAATATAGAGCGCAATTTACGCCAAGCAGAAAACAAAATAGGGCAACATTTTCTCCAATTCCTGCACCTTCATAATAAATCCGTCCGAGTAATGTCGGATAGAGGAGAAAAAGAAGCAGTGTTAGAAAAAAAACCCGCCGGTTACTGATGTCTCCCGTAAAAAGCGCCAAAAAAAGCACCCCTGCACCGAAGTACGCGAAGAGACTGATAACGGGAGTTAATACTGGAAGATAGAAACCTTGGGATAACTGAAGAGGTATAAGTGCAAACGGCCTGGATTGCCAGGCTTTTGCCGACCACGAATAGGGCTTAAACACCATGCCCCAGTCATGATTCCCAAAAATAAAATTGAAGATAAAATAGGAGTAGACAAAGAAAAAAATGCCCAGTGCCCAGAGGATGGGCCGCCTGTACTCAACCAGCGTCCATTTCAGCCGAGAGAGAGGGAGAGAGAGTTGCTGCGGCACAAGGGCTTCTCCTGAAAAAACGATTTCGTTATATGGTAGATAACCCAAAATGCCGCTGTCAAGGCACGGGCCGTCGCTGCGCTTCAGCCTTGCCGCCGCCCCGGGCTGGAGGGGCGCGCGCACCTTTGCCGCGGGTTTTCTCACGAGGCCCGGCTTGACAGGCTTGCGCCCATCCAGTACAACCTTGCCCCTGTCTCAGGGTCCATAGCCAATTTTATTGGAGGAATCCATGCCCACCATCAATCAGCTCATCCACACCGAGCGCGAGCCGGTGGTGAAGCGCAAGAAGACGCCGGCCCTGCAGGGCTGCCCGCAGAAGCGCGGCGTCTGCACCCGCGTGTACACCACCACGCCGAAAAAGCCCAACTCGGCCCTGCGCAAGGTCGCCCGCGTGCGCCTGACCAACGGCATCGAGGTCACGGCCTACATCCCCGGCGAGGGCCACAACCTGCAGGAGCACTCCGTGGTGCTCATCCGCGGCGGCCGCGTCAAGGACCTTCCCGGCGTGCGCTACCACATCATTCGCGGCACGCTCGACGCCTCCGGCGTGGCCGACCGCCGCAAGAGCCGTTCCAAGTACGGCACGAAGCGGCCCAAGTAGGTTACGGCGAAAATTTTCACTGGCGCCGGGGGCGAAGCGCCTTCGGCGGAACGAGAACCCTGTGGGCGTGCGCCATGCGCCGCGCCACGGGCGGCCCATCCGGGGCTGGCCCGGCGCGTCGCGGGGTTGGTGACGCCCAGTAAGGAAAAAAAGGAGAAACCCCATGCCACGCAAAGGCCCGGTCCCCAAGAGGGAGATTCTGCCCGACCCGTTGTACAACAGCCGCCTTGTGACCAAATTCGTCAACCGGCTCATGTATGACGGCAAGAAGGGCGCCGCGGAAAAGATTTTCTACAGCGCGCTGGACACGCTGGCCGAAAAGACCGGCGAGGACCCCATGCGCGCCTTCGAGAAGGCGCTCGACAACGTGAAGCCCCACATGGAGGTTAAGGCGCGCCGGGTGGGCGGCGCGACCTATCAGGTCCCCATGGAGGTGCGCCCCGAGCGCCAGGTCTCGCTGGCCATCCGCTGGCTCATCAACTATGCCCGCTCGCGCGGGGAAAAGGGCATGACCGCCAAGCTCTCCAACGAGCTTCTGGACGCCTGGAACGGCCGCGGCGGCGCGGTGAAAAAGCGTGAGGACACGCACCGCATGGCCGACGC
>JAAUYX010000027.1 GCA_014804905.1 Desulfovibrio sp.
TCATGCACTCCATCGCGGACATCCTCGTGCCAACGGATTTCTACCTGCCCGCGCACACGGTCATCTTCCGCGCCTTCCTCGAGCTCTATTCCAAGACCGCGCCCATCGACCTCGTTTCCACGGCCGAGCAGCTCAAGGCCATGAACGCCCTCGAGGAGGCCGGGGGGGCGGTCTACCTCGCGGACCTGGCGCAGGCCGTTGTTTCCGGCGCCAATGCCGAATATTATGCGGGCATCGTGCGCGACAAGGCGCTCCAGCGCGGGCTCATCGACGTCTGCTCCGGCATCATCGGCAACTGCTACGACGCCTCGCGCGAGGTGGACGCCCTTCTGGACGAGTCGGAGCAGGCGGTGTTCGCCGTGTCAAGGCGCACGGCCCGGCGGGATTTCTCGCCCACGCGCGAGCTTCTGGACAAGGTGTTCGAGAACCTCTCCAAGCTCGCGGACGCGCGCGACGTGGTCACGGGCGTGACCACGGGCTACCGGCGCCTGGACACGCTGACGGCCGGGCTCCAGCCGTCCGACCTCGTCATCGTGGCCGCGCGCCCGAGCATGGGCAAGACGGCCTTCGCGCTCTGCATGGCTCTGCACGCGGCCGTGGAGCAGGAAGTGCCCGTGGGCATCTTCTCGCTGGAAATGAGCAAGGAACAGCTCATGCAGCGGATGCTCGCCGTGTGGGGCAAGGTGGACCTCTCCAGGCTCCGGCGCCCCTCGCAGCTCACGGACGAGGACTGGCAGCGCCTCTACACCGCGGCGGACGTGGTCTCGCGCGCGCCCATCTTCATCGACGACACGCCCGCCCTCTCCACGCTTGAGCTGCGCGCCAGGGCCCGGCGTCTCAAGGCGGAGAAAGGGCTCGGGCTCGTGGTGGTGGACTATCTGCAGCTCATGCGCACGAGCCGCCGCACCGACTCGCGCGAGCTGGAAATCTCGGATATTTCCCGCTCCCTCAAGGGCCTCGCCAAGGAGCTGGACATCCCGGTGGTGGCGCTCTCCCAGCTCAACCGCAAGGTGGAGGAGCGCGGCGACAAGCGCCCCATGCTCTCGGACCTGCGCGAATCCGGGGCCATCGAGCAGGACGCGGACGTCATCATGTTCGTCTACCGCGAGGACGTCTACAAATATCAGAAACCGTCGGAGCGGCCGCCGCAGGGTGTGGCCGAGATCATCATCGGCAAGCAGCGCAACGGGCCGGTGGGCGCGGTGGAGCTCATGTACCTCTCGCCCTATACCTCCTTCGAGGCCATGGCCCCCGACTGGACGCCCGGCCCCTCGGAGAGCCGGGCCTGAGCGCCGGGGCGGAGACGGCCATGAAGCACGTCATCATCCACACGGACGGCTCCTGCCTGCGCAATCCCGGGCCCGGCGGCTGGGCGGCGGTGCTCACGCTGGAGGGCAGCGGGGCCCGCAAAGAGCTTTCCGGCGGCTTTCGTCGCACCACCAACAACCGCATGGAAATCATGGCCGTCATCGCCGCGCTGGAGGCCCTCAAGGAACCCTGCGCCGTGGATGTCCATACGGATTCGCAATACGTCCGTAACGCCGTGGAAAAGGGCTGGCTCGCCTCCTGGCAGGCGAAAAACTGGCTCAAGGCGGATAAAAAGCCCGTGCTCAACGTGGATTTGTGGCAGCGGCTGGTGCCGTTGCTCGCGCGGCACAAGGTGCGCCTGCACTGGCTGCGCGGCCATGCCGGGCACGCGGAAAACGAGCTCTGCGACGAGCTGGCGCGGGCGCGCGCCGGCGAACCGGACCTTCCTCCGGACACGGGCTTTGCGGAGGAGGTCGGACGCCAGTGACCACGCCCGCGCGCCGCCGGGGCGGGCCGCCCCGTGCCTGAAATTTTGGCCTGGCTCACGGACTGGCCGGCCCTGTGGCACTCGCTTCTCTGGCCGTTGTTGCGGCTTTTGTTGGGCCTCGCCTTCGGCCTTCTGGTCGCCAATGTGCTCGAAGCCCTCCACTGGACGCGGGGCCTCGCCCGGCTGGCCGCGCCGCTGGCCCGCGCGGCGCACATGCCCCCCGTGGCCGGGGCGGCCTTCGCCCTGGCCTTCGTGTCGCCAGCTTCGGCCAATGCCCTGCTTTCCGGGCGCCGGGACGCTGGCGAGCTGTCCTCCGGCGAGCTCATGCTCGCCAACCTCTTCAACAGCCTGCCCGCCTATCTGGTGCACACGCCGACCATCTTTCTGCTCACCTGGCCCGTGCTCGGCTTTCCGGCGGTCGTCTATGTGGGCTTGACGCTGCTCGCGGCCGTGGCGCGTACCGCCTTCACCGTGCTGCTCGGGCGTCTGCTTTTGCCCGCGCCGGAAAAGGGCGATACGTTCCCGGCGCCGGAAACCGAGCCCGTCAGGTCGCGCCCGGCGTCTGCACTGGAAAAGGCGTGGCGGCGTTTCCGCCGCCGCCTGCCGCGGCTCGTGGGCTTCACGGTGCCGGTCTATATCCTCATGTACGCGCTCCAGCGGCTGGGCGCGTTTGCGGCGCTGGAGGCCTGGCTCGCCGGGCACATGGACTGGCTCGCCTTCCTGAAGCCCCAGGCGGTGGGTATCATCGTGCTGCACTTCGCGGCCGAGCTCGGCGCGGCGCTGGGCGCCGCCGGGAGCCTGCTTGAAGCCGGGGGTCTCTCGGCGCGGGATGTGGTGCTGGCGCTGCTCGTGGGCAATATCCTTTCCACCCCGGTACGCGCCATCCGGCACCAGTTTCCCGCCTATGCGGGCTTTTTCCGCCCGGCCGAGGCCCTGCGCCTCATCCTCGCCAATCAGGGCCTGCGCGCGGCCAGCATGGCGCTCATGACCTGGGCCTACTATTTTTGCACGTGAGTCTGGAAGGGGGACCCATGAACGACGACACAGCGCCCGCCGATGCGGACTTCCGCGAAAACACCGTCACCGTGCTCCTCCAGCCGGAGGAGCGGCGCCTCACCCTGCGGCGTCCCAAGACCGCGCGGCAGTTGCTGGAGGCCCTCGGCCTCATGGAGGAGACGGCTCTGGTGGCCCGCGGCGGCGAGCTGCTCACGCCCGACCGCCGCATCTGGCCCGGAGACGAGCTCCTCGTGCGCGTGGTGACCTCCGCGGGCTAGGGGGCGGGGCGCCCCCCCCTTTTTCACGCAAAATGGCAGCGCGCCCGCCAGTCCGGGGCGAGTTCCTTCCACGGCGGCGCGGTCGTTCGGCAGATATCCTCCGCACGCGGGCAGCGCGGNTGGAAGCGGCAGCCCGCAGGCGGCGCCAGCGGGCTCGGCGGTTCGCCGCGCAGTGGCGGCGGCACTTCGTCGAGGCCGCGGCCNNGCGCCCAGTCCCGCTCGCCNGCGGGCATGGCCGCGAGCAACGCCTGGCTGTAGGGNTGCGCGGGCCCGGCGAAGAGGCGCCCGGCGCTGGCNTCCTCCACGATTTGCCCGAGATACATGACGAGGATGCGGCGGCACATGAAGCCCACCACCGCGAGGTCGTGGGAAATGAAGAGATAGGCCGGGCGGAAGCGCTCCTGCGCCTCGCGCAGCAGGTTGAGGATTTGCGCCTGCACCGAGGCGTCNAGCGCGGAGACGGGCTCGTCGCAGACGATGATTTCCGGCCGCGTCACGAGCGCNCGCGCAAGCGCGATGCGCTGGCGCTGGCCGCCGGAAAAGGCGTGCGGNTAGCGGTCCCCGGCGCCGTCGAGGCCCACGGCCGCGAGGGCCTCGTCCGCCCGCGCCCGGCGCTCNGCNCGGGNCATGCCGCGGGCCGCCAGGGGCTCNGCCACCGAGGCGCGCACCGTGAGGCGCGGATTGAGCGANGAGGCCGGGTCCTGAAAGACCATCTGGAGCCGCCCNGCGCTCCAGCTNCCCNCGCCCGCNGGGGGGAGCGGCCGCCCCGTGAGCAATATCTNGCCCGCATCGGGCCGGAGCAGCCCGCAGGCGAGCCGCCCCAGGGTGGACTTGCCGCAGCCCGATTCCCCCACGAGGCCGAGGGTCTCGCCATTTTCGAGCGTGAAGCTCACGCCGTCNACGGCGCGCAGGCTGCGCGTCTGCCCGAAAATGCCGCGGCGCACGGCGAAGCTCCGCNCCACGTCCCGGAGCTCCAGCAGCGGCGTCGCGCGCNNGGNGNCGGNGGCCGCGCTCACGCGAGGCGGTCCTCTTCGCGCGCGCTCACCCCGGCCGAGGCCAGGGTCGCCATTTCATTGCACACGGCGGCGGCGCTCTTCACGAGCGGCCAGGCCAGCGCCGCGCCCGTGCCCTCGCCGAGGCGCAGNCCGAGGCTGAGNANGGGCNCGCCCCAGTCCGCGCAGGCGGCGTGGGGGNNGGCGGCNTCCGTCATGCGGCGGATGGCAGCGGCATAGCCGGGCTCCGCCGACACATGGGTGAGGATGGCATANCCCGCGAANTCCGGCGCNATGGCNAGCGCNGCNGCGCAGGCCGANGTGCTGATGAAGCCGTCCACGAGNACGGGCATCCCTTGGGCGNCNGCGCCGAGCATGGCCCCGCACATGACGGCGATCTCGAAGCCGCCGAGCGCCGCCAGCGTCTCCACCGGGCCTTGCGCCACGGCCTTCGCATTGACGCGNAGCGCCTCACCCACGAGGGCGGCCTTGCGCGCCACCATGGGCGGTTCCGCGCCCGCGCCGGGCCCGGNCACGACTTCGGGCGCGAGATCGAGCAGGGCGCAATAGAGCGCCGTGGCNGCCGTGGAATTGGCGATGCCCATCTCGCCNAGGCCCAGCGTGCGGAAGCCCTCGGCNNGGGCGTCCTTCGCGAGAGCAAAGCCCGCGCGCAAGGCCGCCGCGCAGGTCTCGAGGCTCATGGCCGGGCCTTCGCTCATGTCGGCCGTGCCGTCGCCCTGGCGGCGGTCCAGCAGNAGGGGATGNNCNGNNAAGGGGCCGCCNGCGCAGCCCGCGTCCACCACGCGGAGCGCGAGGCCGTTGGCGCGGCAGAGCNCGTTGATGGCCGCGCCNCCNGNGAGGAAGTTGGCGACCATCTGCCGCGTCACGGCCTGCGGAAAGGGCGAGACACCGCGGGCGGCGATGCCGTGATCGCCCGCCACGGTGAGCATGAGGGCGGGCTCCACGTTGAGGGGGCGCCCCCCGGTCATGGCCCAGAGNCGGGCNGCCAGNGNTTCGAGGCGNCCGAGGCTGCCCACGGGCTTNGTGAGGCTGTCGAGGTGGGCGCGCGCTGCCGCAAGGTCCGCGGCGGCCACGGGCCGGATGCTTGCGCCCGGAAAGAGCNGGGCAAAAGTGTCGCTGCGTCCGGGGCGTCCCGCCCCGGACATGGAGAGAGTGTCATTCATGCCGCGACTCTATCTGTTCGCGGCAGGGAGGGCAAGCGCGGGAGGCTTGAGCCCGCGCCCGCCCCCGGATTGCGTCCTCTTACTTGCGCAAGGTCCTGAGCCCGTTGGCGACCACCACGAGCGACGCGCCCACGTCGGCGAACACCGCCATCCACATGGTCGCCAGCCCCGCGAAGGTGAGGGCGAAGAACACGGCCTTGAGCCCCAGCGCGAAGGCGATATTCTCCACGAGGATGGCGTGCGTGGCGCGCGAAAGGCGGATGAAACGCGGCACCTTGCGCAGGTCGTCGTCCATGAGAGCCACGTCCGCGGTCTCGATGGCCGTGTCCGTGCCGCCCGCGGCCATGGCGAAGCCGATGTCCGCCCTGGCGAGCGCGGGCGCGTCGTTGATGCCATCGCCCACCATGCCCACATGCGCGCCCCTGCGCTCAAGCTCCTCCACGATGGCGAGCTTGTCCTGCGGCAAAAGCCCGGCGCGGTATTCGTCCACGCCCGCGGCCCTTGCCATGGCCTTGGCCGTGGCCTCGGTGTCGCCCGTGAGCAGGAGCGTCCGCACGCCGAGGGCCCTGAGCTCGGCCACGGCTTCCACGCTGGTCTCGCGCAGGCCGTCGGCCACGGCGAGCAGGGCTTCGGCACGGGCGGCTTCGGGCTTTTCAAGCTCCGCCGAGGCCAGCACCACCGTGGTCTTGCCCGCGGCCTCCAGCGCGGCCATGCGCTCCTTGAGGGCCTCGCTGCCCGCGCCGAGGCGCTCCATGAGGCGATAATTGCCGAGATACCAGTGCCGCCCAGCGTCACTTCCGGCCACGCCCTCGCCGGGGAGCGCCGTCACGTCCGCCATTTCCACAAGGGCAAGGTCCTTCCCGGCCGCGGCCACGGCCCGCGACACCGGGTGGTCCGAGCGGGCGGCGAGGCTCGCCGCCATGAGGGCAATCTCCTCCCGGCGGCCGGCTTCAGCGAGCAGGAGGAAATCCGTCTGCACGGGCTCGCCGCGGGTGAGGGTGCCCGTCTTGTCGAGCGCCAGGTGGTCCAGGAGGCGCCCCTGCTCGAGATAGGCGCCGCCCTTGATGAGGATGCCCCTGCGGGCGGCGGCGGCCATGCCGGAGACCACGGTCACAGGCGTGGAGATGACGAGCGCGCACGGGCAGCCGATGACGAGCAGCACGAGCGCCATATAGATGGCCCCCCCCAAGGCCGCGCCGAAGACGAGCGGCGGCACCAGCGCCGTCAGGACGGCGAGGGCGAACACCGCGGGCGTGTACCACCGGGCGAAGCGGTCCACAAAGCGCTGCATGGGCGCGCGCGTGGCCTGGGCCTCCTCCACGGCGTGGATGATGCGCGCGAGCGTGGTGTCGCGCGCGGCCGCGGTGACGGTGAACTCGAAGGCCCCGGTCTCGTTGATGGTCCCGGCAAAGACCGTGTCGCCGGGGCCCTTTTCCACCGGGATGCTCTCGCCCGTGATGGGGGCCTGGTTGAGGGTGGAGCGACCGGATTCCACCACGCCGTCCAGGGCCACGCGCTCGCCGGGGCGCACGCGCACGCGGCTGCCCACGGCCACATCGGCGGCGGCCACTTCCAGCCACGCGCCGTCCGGCTGGAGCACCGTGGCCGTGGCCGGGGCCAGCGCCAGAAGGTCGCTCACGGCGTTGCGCGCGCGGTCAAGGGCGCGGGCCTCCAGCGCCTCGGACAGGTTGAAGAGCGCCATGACCATGGCCGCCTCGGGGAACTGGCCGATGCAGAAGGCCCCGGTGACGGCCACTGCCATGAGCGCGTTGATATTGAGGTTGCGGTTGATGAGCGCGAGCCAGCCCTTGCGGAAGGTGCCGAGCCCGGCGAGGAGGATGGCGGCGAGCGAAATGGCGGCCGCCGCCCATTCGGCCGCGGTTTGCGTGGCCGCCGGGAAGTGCCCCCATTCCGCGCCAAGCTCCACGGCCTCGGCGAGCGCGGCGAGGCCCGTGGCCCAGCAGATGCGCCGCCAGGGGATTTTCGGCGACTCGACGGCTGCGGGGGCGGCATCCGGCCGCTCGGGAATCATGTCGATGGCGGTGAGCGCCGCTTCGATGCTCTCGCTGGCGAGGCCGGGCTCATGGTCCACGGTGAGCAGGCGCTGCATGAGGTTGAAGGACATGCCCGTGATGCCGGGAAGCCCCGAGAGCTTGTTGCGGATGAGCGCTTCCTCCATGGGGCAGTCCATGTTGGGGATGCGGTAGACGGCGCGCGTGGCCGTGGACGCGGGCACGGGTGAAGCGAAGGCGGCCTCGGCCTCGTGGCTGTGGTCGTGATCAGCGTGGGAGTGCCCTTCGTGGGCATGGTCGTGGTCGTGCGCGTGGTCGTGGGCTTCGCTGTGGTGATGGCAGCACTGGCACTGGGACATGGCTTTTCTCCTTGCCGGGGCCTTTTTCACGGCCTTCGGCTCTCATTCATGTCCAGGATAAGTGCTATAGCGGCTATAGAGTCAAGGGCGCCATGGGCAAAAAGAGAAATTTTTTTGCCGGGTGCTAACTTTGACTCTGAGCCTGGAAGCAGTTTGACAAAATTTGTCAAACTGCACGGCGCTCATTCTTGAGCGCCCGCGCAAAAGTGAGCGGAAAAACCACGCTTTTTCCGCGAAACGACAGCGCGTATGGTTGGAAATTTGAAAAATTTCCAACTAAATACTTTAAAAAAGGGAAAGGGGCTCCTCGCTGCGGCGTACATGCCGGGTGAGCGCGCTTTCGCGGCAGAAGGCGCGGATGGTGTCGAGGAAGGGCGAGGGCGCCAGGGCGAGCTTGCGGCCATAAAGGGTGCGGTTTTGCGCAAAGCTCACAAAGATGCCGCGCGCGGCGCGGGTGAGGCCCACATAGAGGAGGCGGCGCTCCTCCTCAAGGGCGGCCGGGGCTTCGGGCGTGCCGAAAAGCAGGTCGCGCCTAAGCGGCAAAAGGCCGTTTTCCAGCCCTGGGAGGAATACCGCCTGAAATTCCAAGCCCTTGGCGGCATGGAGCGTGAGGATGCTGACGCGCTCCGCGCGGCTTTCCACAAGCTCGGCCTCGTGCAGCCAGGCCACGCGCTCGAAGAAAGCGTCCCAGCCGCCGCACTGCGCCCAGAGGCGGCAGAGCTCGCGCCAGGCTGCGCCGAGGCGCAGGGCCTCGGCCTCACCTTCCGCCGCGGCGGCCGCCGAAGCGCCTGCATCCTGCGGGGCGAGGCCCTCCCGCGCCAGCAGTTCTTGGGGCGGCGGGAGCTTTCGGCCGTTTTCCCGCTCCGCGCGCCAGCGGTTTTCCGTTGCGGCGAGGAAGCGGGCGCAGAGGTCGTCCCGCCAGAATTCCCCGGCCGAGGGCGCCACACAGGGCACGCCCGCGGCCTCCAGCGCGGCCTGAAGCGGCGGAATCTGCGCCTTGAGGCGCACCAGCACGGCTATATCGCCGGGGGCGAGGCTGCCGTCGAGCTCGCCCGGCTTCATCCTGGCCTCGGCCGCGTCGAGCAGGCTGTGCGCTGTGGCCCCGATGAGCGCACGGGCGCGTTGCGCCACCCAGCGGGCTTCGGCGCGGGCATCCGGCGCGGCGAAGAGCCTGAGCTCCGCGCCAAGGGGCCGGGCCGCCGTGAGCGCCCCGCAGCGGCCTTTGTCACTCAGCAGGGCGCGGGCCGTGTCGAGCACCTTCTGGCTCGCGCGATAACTCTGCCCGAGCCTGAGCACGCGCAAGGCCGGCCAGAAAGCACGCAGGCTTTCCGCGCTCTGGCCCGTGGCGCCGCGGAAGCCGTAGATGGCCTGGTCCGGGTCGCCGATGCCGAAAAAGCCGCGCCCGTCCTCGGGCAGGAGGGCGCGCACGGCGGCGAGCTGCACCGGGGAAAGGTCCTGCGCCTCGTCCACGAGGATATGCCGCCAGCGGCCGCGCAGGGCCGGGGCGTGGTCGAGCAGCCAGGCGATGAGGTCCGCGTAGTCAAGGAGGCCGCGGGCCTCCTTGCGGGCCGTGTAGCGGGCGGCCGCCTGGGCGAGCTCGCCCGCGGGGGCCTCGTTGCGCTCCCGGACGAGGGCCAGGGCCTCCCAGAGCTCGCGCGCCCGTGCCCGCGAAAGGCCGGGATTGGCCCCGGCAAAGACGCGCAGGGCCGCATCCTCGCCGAGGAGCACGGGGAGCGCGCCTTGCGCCTCGCCGGCTTTCTCCGCCCCCTCCCGTATCAGCCGCCAGGCGAGGCCGTGCAGGGTGTCGCAGGCGGGAAGCGGCTCCCCGGCAGGGCGGCCTGCGGCGAGGCGGTCGCGCATCTCCCCGGCCGCGCGCCGGGTGAAGGTGAGCGCCAGCAGATCCTCCGGGGCCGCGCCTTCCTCGAGCAGGTGTTCCAGCCGTCCCACGAGGATACGGGTCTTGCCCGCGCCGGGGCCGGCCGCCACGAAAACGGGCGCCGCGTCCTCCGCGCCCGTGCCCGCGCGCAGGGCGGCGAGCTGCTCCGGGGAATAGCTGATGCCGCCGGGCGCCGTTGCCTGCGGTCGCGTCTGCGCCAAAGGCGCGGCCCCCGTTTTCGTGGTCGCGGGGCGTGCTGATTGCGGGCTTTTCGGCGCGGTCTCCAGCCCCGGCAGGCGCCGGCGGCCGCGACCGCTCCCCGCAGTGTCGAGCTCGCCCGGCCGAAACAGGCGCACTGTGCCGTACTGGCCGTCAAAACCCGCCTCACGCAGCACCTTGCCTGCCCGCATCCGGGCCACCGCCTCGCCGAGCGGCTCCCACCAGGCGCGCACGTCGGCCTCGGGCAGGCGGCAGAGGATGTCGAGTTCTGGCCCGAGCTCGGTGAGGGCCCGGCCATAGCGCTCGCGCACCTTCCGCGAGCCGGCGCCCACGCCGAGAATTTCGCCGATGACTTCCGCGAGCGGCACCAGGGGCAGCACCTCGGGCTCGCGCGCAAGCGCGGGCGGCGTTGCCCGGTCCGCGAGCTCGAGCACGCGGTGGAGCACGCCGATGGTCAGCGGCCGGCCGCACACCGGGCAGATGTCGCCGAGCTCGCGCGCCTCGGCGGGTTCGAGCACCACGCCGCAGGCCCGGTGCCCGTCGAGGTGGTACTTGCCCTCCTCGGGGTAGAATTCCATGGTCCCGAGGAAGCGGCAGTCGAGGCCGTCCTGCGGCTCGCGCCGCGCCGTGGCCCTGAGCGCCCGGAACATCCCCGCATAGGAGGGGCGCCCGGCGAAAAGGTTGGCCTCGCGCCCGAGATTGGCCCCGGAATGGGCGTCGGAATTGGAAATGAGCGCATAGCCGTCGAGCCGGCTCAGGAGGCGGTTCATGGCCGGGTCGGAGGAAAGGCCCGTCTCCAGCGCGAAAATATGCTCCGTGAGGTCGCCGAAGCAGTCCTCCGGGCGGTCGAAGCCGGACTTGGAGCCGAAAATCGCAAACCACGGCGTCCACACATGGGCCGGGATGAGCACGCCGCCGGGCACGCATTCCAGAAGGATTTCGAGCAGGTCGCGCGAGTCGAGCCCGAGGATGGGCCGCCCGTCCGAATGGAGATTGCCGATGAGGGCGAGNCGCTCCGAGAGGCGGTCCGCATCNTCCAGCGTGGGCACAAAGACGAGNTTNTGCACCTTGCGCACCTNGCCNCCNCGCTTGTAGATGGAGCTGATCTCNGNCTGGAGGCAGAAGCGCGGGCCNCCGCCGTGCTCCGTGGCTTCCGGTCGCGCGAGGCTGCCGCCCTCAAGGGNCGNCAGCGCCTCGGGCTCGCCCTTGAGGCGGTAGAGGCCGCTTTCCTCGTCGAGCACGAGCTGCTCGCGGAGCTCCGCGCGCCATTGGGGATGGGTGAAGTCGCCCGTGCCGAGCACGTCGATGCCCTTGCAGGCCGCCCAGGCCGCCAGATGCGGCACGGTGAGCGCCGTGCTGGTGGCGCGGGAAAAGCGGGAATGGATGTGCAGGTCGGCGACGAAGCTCATGGGGCGTCTCCGTGGGGCGTGGGGGCCGCGGCGTCTTGCGCNGCGAGCCAGGGGCAGANGGCGAGGGCAGCCCGCGTCCACGCGGGGCCGGANGGTGCGGCACGGCGGTGGAGCGTGAGCGGGGAGCAGAGTTCCGGCTCAGAGCTGGCCCCCTTTTGCGCCAGCAGGAGCAGNCGGTGCGCCGAGTCCCCGCTGTGCGGCCTGAGCGGCAGGATACGGCGCAGGCCCAGGCGCGCGNCATCAAGGGCGGCTGTGATGCGCGTGAGCGCGGANNCGGGCGNGATGCAGCAAAANAGGCCCTTGTGCCGTAAAAGNCGCNCGGCCGCGGCGCAAAAAACCGGNAAGGCGTCCTNGACNTCNCCGCGCAGCGCGGCTTCCCGCAAGGCCGAGGGCGAGCGGCGTCCGCTCTCCGGAAGGCCCCAGGGCGGATTGGCGATTACCACATCCTGCGGGGCAGCCTCCGGGAGGCGCGTCGCCACATCCGCCACAAGAAAGCGGACGCGGCCNGAAAGGTCCAGGGCTTCGGCATTGGCGCGGGCCGCGGCCACCAGGGCGGCCTCGCGCTCCAGCCCCAGGCNCNNGGCGCGGGGAAGNTNCANGGCCACGCCCANGAGCGCGGCGCCGCAGCCNCTNCCGAGCTCGGCCACGGCGCATNCACTTTCGNCGCGTCGGCGCCGGCGCANGNTNCGCNCGGCGAAGGCCGCNAGNAGCAAGGCCTCCAGCCCGAAGCGGTAGGCACCCTCCGGCTGGACGAGCCCGCGGGGGAAGCGGTGGGCCTTCACAAAAGCGCGCCGTTCCAGTTGAANAGGCCCTCGCGCCTAAGCTCGGGCAGGCNCTGCGGCGGCGTTTCCTCCATGCGCGCGAAAAAGCTGTAGCCCGCGTCNNNNAGCTCGCGCCGCTCNCCNGAAAGGTCCAGCGGCCAGGCGGGATANATCCACAGNGTGCCGCCGTAGCGCCTGGTCCAGAACACTTCGCCCTTGGGGCTCATGAAGGGCTCGTTGGGCTTGAGCGCCGNCTGCCCGAAGCGGGAAATCCCCACGGGCCAGAAGCCGGAAAGCACGGCCCCCAGCGGNAGCGGGCTNTGNGNNGGNAGNGCCAGGGCGTCCTTGCGCGNNAGNTCCGGGCTCACAAAGGCCCCGCTGAAGCCCTGCCGCGCCAGCACGGCAAGCGCCGCGGCATTGGCGATATTGCAGAAGGGCCCGGCCAGAAGGTCGGCNTCCTCGGGGAGNGTTTCGGGAAAGAAAGCCCGCTGCCACGGGGAATTGCAGACGAAGTGCCGGGCGCCCTCGCGCCAGAGGCGCTCAATCATGCGNGNNAGTCCGGCTTCCTCNTCGGGCCAGACCACCGGGGGCAGCCACCAGGCCGTGCGCGGGACGAGGGTGCGCGAAAGCTCNGCCGTGCGCGGCGAAAGCCAGAGCGCGGAAACGGCCCGGCGCCCNCCCGTGCTTCCGTAAGTGCGGCCGCCTTCTTCCTTTCCGCGGCCAAGCCCGGAAGTGAGCAGCATGTCCGGNCGNGGCCGCGGGCGCGCNGGCCTGGGCAGGCGCGGGGCGCCGGNGGGCGCGGCNGTCGCTTCTGCCGGAGGCGCCTTCCTGGCCTCAAGGCGCTTGCGCCACTCGCCGAGCAGGCGCTGGAGCTCGGGCTCGCGGCGGTCGATGAGAAAGACNGGCGTTCCNGCNNTNGGNGTNGCGTGNTTNGCGAGCCNGAGNCGCAGGNTNCCGGCNTTGGGCACGCGCCGNGTCACGGNCNGGGTGGNGTGCCAGCGCTCGTCCTCCACGCCCACGCGCAGATAATCGCCGGGCAAAAGNTCAAGATGCGGCTTGATTTCGCAGCCGCCGTCGGGCGCGATGCGNATCTTNCCCGCCAAAAGGCCNGAGCTCGTCTGTTTGTCCGGGCTCGCCGCCTCCTCCGGGGATTGCGGCAAAAAGCGCGCCTTGCNGCCGGGCCTGCCCAGNGCCAGCGCGAGGATGTCCTGCGCCGTTTTCCGNGCCGCCGGGTCACCGGGGTTGTCGCGCAACAGGCGGTAGGCCGTCACCGTATGAAAGACATAGTGCGGCCCCTTCTTGCGGCCCTCGATCTTCCATGAGGCGAGGTGCGGCACGTCGAGGAGCGTCTTGACGAGCGGCCCGAGCTCCAAATCCTGGCAGGAGAAGAAGCGGCCGGACTTGCCGCCCTTCGCGTGCACGGGTCTCGCCTGCGCCGTGCGCCCCTCCGGCGCTCGACCTGTCCCGGCCCCCTTGCGGCGCGGGGCGTCCTTCCCGGCCAGCCGCACTCCCTGGCGCGCAACCTCGCTGTAAACGCGGCGGCAGGGCTGCACGCAGCGCCCGCGCAGGCCGCTCTTGCCGCCCATATAGCTCGACCAGTAGCAGCGCCCGGACACGCAGTAGCAGAGCGCCCCCTGCACGAAGAGCTCCAGGTCCAGCCCCTCGGGGCAGGCCGCGCCCATGGCGCGAATTTCGTCGATGGAGAGCTCGCGCGGCAGGATGACCCGGCTTGCGCCGAGGCGCTTCGCCTCTTCAAGGGCCAGCGGGTGGGTGACATTGGCGAGCGTGGAGAGCGCGAGGCCGCCCGTAAAGCCCGCCTGCCGGGCAATGTCGATGAGGCCCGGGTCCTGGATGATGAGGCCGTCCGGCTGGACCAGCCTGGCGAGGCGCGCCACGAGCCGCCAGGCCGCGCCAATCTCGCCGGGTTTGATGAGGGTGTTCATGGCCACATAGACGCGGCGCCCCTCCTCATGGGCGAGGTCCGTGAGGCGCGTGAGCTCGCCGATGCCGAAATTCTCCGCCTCCATGCGCGCGGAAAAATGCTTCAGCCCCACATAGACGGCGTCGGCCCCGGCGGCCAGCGCCGCCAGGAACGAGGGCGTATCCCCGGCCGGGGCGAGGATTTCGGGGCGGGGCGTGGCGGGCGTGGCCTGGCTCATGCGCCGTAATACTCCCGGTACCAGTCCACGAAGCGGCCGATGCCCACAGCCAGCGGCGTGGCGGGCGTGAAGCCCGTGACGCGGGCGAGGTCGTCCACATCCGCCCAGGTGGATTCCACGTCGCCGGGCTGCATGGGCAGAAGCTCGCGGATGGCCTTCTTGCCCAAGGCCTTTTCCAGGGTGTCGATGAAAGTGGAAAGCTCCACGGTGTCGTGGTTGCCGATATTGTAGATGCGCCACGGCGCCGAGCTCGTGGCCGGGTCCGGCGCGGCGGCGTCGAAGGCCGGGTCCGGCGCGGCGGGGAGGAGGAGCAGGCGTACCATGCCTTCCACGATGTCGTCGATATAGGTGAAGTCGCGGCGCATCCGTCCCTCGTTGAACACCTTGATGGGCTCCCCCTTCAGGATGGCCGTGGTGAAGAGGTGGAGCGCCATGTCCGGCCGCCCCCAGGGCCCGTAGACCGTGAAGAAGCGCAGGCCCGTGGCCGGTATGCCGAAAAGGTGGCTGTAGGCGTGGGCCATGAGCTCGTCGCTCTTTTTCGTGGCCGCGTAGAGGCTCACGGGATGGTCCACGTTGTGGCGCGTGGAATAGGGCATGGCGGCGTTCAGCCCGTAGACCGAGGAGGAGGAGGCGAAGACGAGGTGCTCCACGCCGTTCTGGCGGCAGCCCTCGAGCACATGGCCGAAGCCCACGAGGTTGGAGCTGATGTAGGAGGCCGGGTCCTTGAGGCTGTAGCGCACCCCGGCCTGCGCCGCCAGATTGACCACATGCGTGAAGCCTTCGGCCGCGAAGAGGCGCGCCATGCCGTCCCTGTCGGCGAGGTCCAGCCGCTCGAAGCGGAAGGCCGCGCTCCGCGGAAGGGCGGCCAGCTCCTTGAGACGCGCCTCCTTGAGGCGGACATCATAATAGGCGTTCAGATTGTCGATGCCGACCACCGTATGCCCCTCGGAAAGGAGGCGGCGGGCGAGATGGTAGCCGATGAAGCCGGCGGCGCCGGTGACAAGGATATGCATAGGCTCTCCTTCTTGCTGGCAGCGGCAGAGTATGCCAGATGCCGGGCGGGGGCAAGCGCGGGGCCGCCGCGGTGACGGCCGTGCGCGTCCCGGCTCTGGCGGAGACGCTTCCCGCGCCGCTTCACTTTTGCGGCGGCCGGGGCTATAGTCCCCGGACATTGCGGGGCTCGGCGCGGCAGGGGCCGTCCCGGCCTTCGCCGCCAAGCCAGAAGGAGAGAACCTACGCCATGAGCGAGAACCTGACCGTCGCCGTTGTCGGCGCCACCGGCGCCGTGGGCCGTGAAATGCTCAAGACCCTCCATGACCGGGCCTTCCCGGCCGGCCGTGTGCGCGCTTTCGCCTCGGCGCGCTCCGCCGGGAGCCGCGTGCCCTTTGGCGACGAGGAGCTTGTGGTGGAAGAGCTCAAGGAGGATTCCTTCGAGGGCATCAATCTCGCGCTTTTCTCCGCGGGCGGTTCCACTTCTGAAAAATTCGCGCCGCTGGCCGCGCACGCGGGCTGCGTGGTGGTGGACAATTCCTCGGCCTGGCGCATGGACCCGCGCTGCCCGCTGGTGGTGCCCGAGGTCAACCCGGACGAGCTCGAGAACCACGAGGGCATCATCGCCAATCCCAACTGCTCCACCATCCAGATGGTGGTGGTGCTGAAGCCCATCCATGACGCCGTGGGCGTCACGCGCGTGGTGGTTTCCACCTACCAGGCCGTGTCCGGCACGGGGCAGAAGGGCATTGAGGAGCTGGAGCGCCAGGTGCGCGACCTTTTCAACGGCCGCGACCCGGAAAGCAAGGTCTATCCCTACCGCATCGCCTTCAACGCGCTGCCGCACATCGACGTCTTCCAGGACAATGACTACACCAAGGAAGAAATGAAGATGGTCAACGAGACCGTCAAGATCATGGAGGACCCGTCCATCA
>JAAUYX010000028.1 GCA_014804905.1 Desulfovibrio sp.
CTCCGGCCCCTCCCCTCACCGGGCGCGGGGCACATTTCGGGCGGCGGCCGGCAGGGCTGCCGCCCTTCTTGCCAAGCGGGCGCGGAAATCATAAACTCTCCGTTTGCGCCTGCCACCCGCACTCCGTTTTCCGGCGGGCGCGCCGCAAGCCAAGGGGTGGACGGCCATGCGCCACAAGGGCCCGCACATTTCCATCGCGCCTGACCATGTGGTCAACCGCATCCTGAAAATCAACGCCGACGATTTCGCCGAATGGCCCGAATCGGTCCGCAACCTCGCCATCAGCATCGCCGAGGAGCTCTTCCTCGTCGCCTATAATCCCTTCATCGACGCCGAGCTCGTGCGCGAGAGCGTGCGCGGCTCTTTCGAGCGCGAGTCCGTGGCGCTGGCCCACTATTACGCCACGGCCATTTCCGAAGGCATCACCATGTTCTGGTCCGCCTACGAGGCGGAGGCGGCCTTTCGCGAAAAGCTGCTGGACGCGCTTTCTGACATCTTCCCGCCCGAGTGCATCAGAAGCGAGCCCGCGGACCTNGTGGAAAACGCCACCGACGCCACGGACCTNCGCATGGAGCTGCCGCTCCTCGTGGTGGAGCCGGACAATGCCGANCAGGTGGCCGCGCTCGTGCGNCTCGCCAATGACATGAAGTTCGCGCTCATCCCGCGCGGCGGCGGCTCGGGCATGACCGGCGGCGCCGTGCCCGCGCGCAAGCGCGCCGTGGTCGTCAGCATGACGAGGCTCACGCGCATCGGGCCCATCGACCTCGATGCCATGACCGTCACCTGCGAGGCCGGCGCCCTCACCCAGCAGGTCATCGACGCCGTGGCCGCCGNGGGCGCGGTNTTCACCGTGGACCCGGCCTCCAAGCAGGCCTCGTCCATCGGCGGCAATGTGTCCGAAAACGCGGGCGGCCCCAGCGCCTTTGAATACGGCACCACCCTCGACAANCTCCTCTGGTGGAAGATGGTCACGCCCACGGGCGAGATCATCACCGTGGAGCGCGAGAACCACCCCCGCCACAANATCCTNCCGGACGAGACNGCCGTNTTCGCCGTCAAGGACGTGAGCGGCGGCGTGCGCAACGTCGTCCACCTGCGCGGCGACGAGATCCGCCTGCCCGGCCTCGGCAAGGACGTGACCAACAAGGCCCTNGGGGGCCTGCCCGGNATGCAGAAGGANGGCGTGGACGGCATCATCACCGAGGCCTGCTTCGTCATCCACAAGAAGCCGNNCCACTCGCGCGTCATGGTGCTGGAATTTTTCGGCCGCTCCATGCANCCGGCGGCGCTCGTGGTGCGCGACCTCGTGGCCTTGCGCAACCGCATCCGCGAGGAGGGNGACTACGCGCACCTTTCGGCGCTGGAGGAATTCAACGCCAAGTANGTGCAGGCCATCGAGTACAAGCGCAANTCGCGGAAGTTCGAGGGCCTGCCCATCTCGGTCATCNTCCTCCAGGNNGACGGCGACGACCCCTANCTNCTCGACAANTGCGTGGCCGACATCGTGAACGTGGCCGAGNCNCAGGACAACGTGGACATCATCGTGGCGCGCGACGCGAAAGAGGCCGACCTCTTCTGGGAGGACCGGCACCGCCTTTCGGTCATCGCCCGGCGCACCTCGGGCTTCAAGCTCAACGAGGACGTGGTCATCCCCATGCAGCGCATCCCGGATTTCGCGCTCTTCCTCGAGCAGCTCAACCTCGAGTACGCGGCCCGGGCCTACCGCCACGCCCTGCAGGAGGTGGGGCGCCTCCCCGGCTTCCCCATGGAGGACAAGGCCTTCAACGAGGAGTTTTCNAGGGCCGCCAGCGCCGCCTCGGGCGACGTTTCGGCCACCGAGCTCTCGGACAACGAGCTCTGGGCNNGNGGAGANGCCTANCTCGACGGCTTNGCCCAGGCCTATCCGCACCTTGCCAAAAANATCGANGCCATCCGCGCCCACATGGAGGCGAGCCGCATCATCATCGCNAGCCACATGCACGCNGGCGACGGCAACTGCCATGTGAACATCCCGGTCAATTCCAACGACGCCCGCATGCTGGAGGAGGCCGAGGAGGCCGCGGCCCGCGTCATGGCCGANTGCCAGGANATGGGCGGCGAGGTCTCGGGCGAGCACGGCATCGGCATCACGAAGATTTCGTTTTTCGCGCCCGANAAGATGGAGGCCCTGCGCCGCTTCAAGGAGCGCGTGGACCCGCGCGACGTCATGAACCCGGCCAAGCTCGTGCACCGCGAGCTGCCCGTCAGGCCCTTCACCTTTTCCTTCAACCGNCTCATCAACGACATCCGCGAGAGCGGCCTCCCCGACAAGGAAACGCTCATCAGCCTGCTCTCGGCCNTNCAGATGTGCACGCGCTGCGGCAAGTGCAAGCTCGTCTGCGCCATGAGCTATCCCGAGCGCTCCATGCAGTACCACCCGCGCAACAAGAACATGGTGCTNGGNATGCTGCTGGAGGCGGTGTANTATTCGCANATCAACACCGGCCGCATCGACGAGCGCCTCCTGCGCGAGCTGCGCGGCCTNGTGGAGCACTGCACGGCCTGCGGGCGCTGCACCGCCAACTGCCCCATGAAGATACCCTCCGGCGAGGTGGCGCTCTCCCTGCGCGGNATGCTCGACCACGAGGGCGCGGGCGGCCACCCCATCAAGGAGCGGGCCCTCANCTGGCTTGTGCGCGACATCCCGGCGCGCGTGCCCAAGGCCGCCAAGCTCGCCTCGGTGGGCCAGAAGATGCAGAACCGCGTGCTCGACTTCGTGCCCCAGGCCTGGCAGCGGCGGATGCAGAACCCGCTCTTTTCCGGGCGCGGGCCGAAAACGGGCTACACCAACCTGTACGAGGCGCTGAAGCTCAACCGCGGCTCCATCTTTGTGCCCGCGGACGAGGATGCGCCCCAGGCGGTGGAGGAGGTCGCGGCGGAGGAGGTCGCGGCCGAAACGCCGGCGGACGCCGCGGCGCAGGACGTGACGGTGGCCGCAGTGGCGGATGCCTCCCCCGAAACTTCGCCCGAAGCCGGGGGCGCGGGCGCGGAAGCCGCCCCCGAAAGCCTCCCCGGCGCGGGCCGGGAGCTCGCGCTCTATTTCCCCGGCTGCGGCGGCGCGCTCTTCTATGACCGCATCGGCATGTCCTCCATCATGCTCATGCTCAAGGCGGGCATTGCCGTGGCCGTGCCGCCGCGGCACCTNTGCTGCGGCTTTCCGCTGCTTGCCGCGGGCATGGACACGGCCTTTGAGGACAATCTCGCCCAGAACCGCCAGTATCTCGCCTCCATGCTGCGCAGCCTCGCCCGCCAGGGCTTCAANTGCCGCTGGCTGGTCACGGCCTGCGGCTCCTGCCGGGACGGGCTCGAGCGGCTGGGNCTCACCGAGATGTTCCCCGGCCTCGANCACCGCGACGTGAGCCAGCTCGTGCTGCCGCGCCTGCCCGAGCTTCAGGCGCAGGCGGACGGCGCGGAAGCGGCCCCGGAAAACGCGGACGCGAATGTGCTCTATCACGCCTCCTGCCACTGCGAATGGGCGGACGTGAACAAAATCAAGGGCCAGCGCCAGCTTGTCAAAGCCCTCAAGGACTTCTCCGGCCGAAACGTGACCATGAGCCCCGGCTGCTGCGGCGAGTCCGGCATGGGNGCCATGACCTCGCCCGAAATCTACAATCTCCTGCGCCAGCGCAAGCGCGGACGCCTGGAGGAGGCCTTTGCGGAGGGCGTGGACGGCCCGGTCATCGTGGGCTGCCCCTCGTGCAAGATCGGCATCGGCCGGACCCTGCTCGCCATGCGCGACAAGAGGCCCGTGCTCCATGTGGCCGAATGGCTNGCCGGACTCATGGACGGGGAGGACCGCCGCCAGAGCTTCCGCAAGCGCGTCAATGAAAGCCGGGGCGAAATCCGCGCCGTCAGGCTGTGACGCCGCCCGGAGCCCCTGCCCCTGANGNCGGCCNGCGTCTGCGNCNGGCTGTCNTCCTGCTNGTGTGGCTGGGGCTNGCCCTCGGCCTCGCGCCCTTNGCCTGGGCCTTCGGNTTCTGCTTCCCGCGCGGCGATGACTTCGACGAAGTCACCCGCGCCATGTTCCTCTTCGACCTTCCCGGCGGCCTCTACGAAGTGGGAAGAGAATGGCTCACCTGGAGCGGCCGCTACACCTANCACTTNCTCGCGGTCTTTCTCGGNAAGGCCGGGGANNTGNGNNTNGTCTGCGGCCTTGTCTGCGCCGCGGTGCTCGCGCTGCACGGCGCGGCCATCTACGGCATGGCGAGGCTGGCCGGGATCAGCCGCCGCCGGGCCCTGCCGCTGGCCGCACTCGCGCTGCTCGCCCTCTGCGCGGCCACNGGCCACCTCCCCGGCTTCTACCTNCTCACCGAGGCCCTGACCACGGGGCTGCAATCGGCCGCGGCGCTCNTGTTTTTCTGGAGCCTCTGCGCCCTGTGGNCGCGCTGCGCCGCCGCNCCGCCTGAGGAAGNCCGCATNCGCGCCGCGCGGCGCACGGCCTGCCTCCTGGGCGTNCTGGCCGCGGGCGTTTTCGAGCACGCCGCGCTGGCCGTGCTTTCCGGGGCGGCCGTGNCNCTGCTGCTCGCCTGGTTCGGGGAGCGGCGGCCGGAGACGCGGTTNCGCGCCGNGCGCCTGAAGACCTTCCTTCTGGTGGGCGTCTGGTGCCTCGGCGGCGCTGTATTCTCCTTTCTCGCGCCGGGGAACTTCGTGCGCAGGGCCGCGCGCGGCGTGGATGCGGACCAGGTGCGCGCCCAGCTTGCCGCCGTCCCGGCGGACTGGCTCGGCGCGCTGAAGACCTTTGCGGTGAGTCCGTGGCCGCTCATGGCGCTGGGTCTCGCCCTGCTCTTTCTCCTCCTGCGCAAGGACGGCCGCCCCGGCCAAAATGGGGGCCTTGAGCGGCGCGAAGCCCTGCTGCTCACCGCGCTTGCCCCGGCCGCTTTTTGCCTTTTCAGCCTGGCCGTCACCTCGCTGCACGCGCTGAGCGACGTGCCGCTCCACGCCAGCCCCAAGCTCGGTGCGAGTCTCGGCCTCTATGCGGCCTTGGCCCTCGGCCTCGGCAGCTTCGCCCTGCTGCGCGCGCTCCCGGAGCTCCCGTTCCGCGGGCGTGGCCCGGCCCTCGTCCTCGGCGCGGGCCTGCTCGCGCTTGGCTGCGCAAGCGCCAATTTCCAGCGCACGCTCGTGAACGCCGTCAACGGGGACATGGTCATCTATGCCGAAGCCATGCAGAGGCGCGACGCCTGGCTGCGCCATGCGGGCGCAGGCTCGTCCCGGCAGGGCAGGCTGCGTTTCGGCCTCATCGGGGAAATCCTTTCTCCCGGCTCGCGCACGCGCGCCCCCCTGCCGGGCGCACCCGTCACCACCGTCGCCCGCTGGGAGCGCCCGGTCTTTCCCGTGCTGGGCACGGACGGCCTGCACAGCAAGGCGGCCCGCTGGCCCAATACCTGGGCGGCCTGGATGTACGGCGTGGAGGCCGTGGCCGCGGCGCCGCCGGACCCGGCCGCAGCCGTGGCCGCCGTGAACGCGCACGTCTTGCGCGATGACGGCCGCGAGGCCATCGTGGAACTGCGCCTTACGCCGGAGGCGCACGCCCTCGGCCTTGCGGGCGCGTGGCGCGTCAACGCGCAAGCGGGGCCCAATCCCACCTTTGCGCTCGACTGGCTCGTGCTCATAAGCGAGAAGCCGCTCCCCAAAACCTTGGCCCTGCTCGTGCCGAGCCCGCTTTCCGCGGAGCGCATGGCCCCGACGCTCGTGCAGGCGTGGCTGCTGCGCCGGCTCGCGGACATGTCCGCAACGCTCTCCGACACGCCTGCCCGCCTGGCTGGCCGGACGCTTAGCTTCAGCACACCGGGGCGCCGCGTGCGGGGCACAGCGGGCTCGCGCTTTTGCTACGCCTTCCCCCTGGGCCCGGCGGCACCGCTTACGGCCGGGACCCCCTCACCCGGCGACTGGCCCGCGACCATCTTCCTGAAGCTCAATGGCAACGCCTTCCTGCGGCTCGCCCCCGCCCACCTCGACACCGCCCCGGAAAGCGGATAGGTTCAGGCATGTTCGATTTTGACATTTCCCACGCCCTGCGCCTTTTGGCCATCGCCTTTGTGCCCGCGCTGCTCGGCATCATCCTCCATGAAGTGGCCCACGGCTGGGTGGCCGAGCGCTGCGGCGACCCCACGGCGCGGCAGCTCGGGCGCCTCACCCTCAATCCCCTTCCGCATATCGACCCCGCGGGCCTCGCCGTTTTCGGGCTCACCAGCCTTTCCGGGGCCTTCGTGTTCGGCTGGGCCAAGCCCGTGCCCGTGGACCCGCGCAATTTCCGCAATCCCCACCGGGACATGATGCTCGTGGCCCTGGCCGGGCCCATGACCAATTTCCTCCTCGCCGTGGCCTTCGGCCTCGGGCTCTGGGCGGCCGTGTATGTGCTGCCCTTTGCCGAATTGCGCGGCAACAGCGCCTACATTTTCGCGCTCTCCTCGCTTCAGGCCGGAGTGGTCATCAATTTCGGCCTGGGCTGGCTCAACCTCCTGCCCATCCCGCCGCTGGACGGCAGCAAGATACTGGCCTATTTTCTCCCCGCGCATCTCGCATGGCGCTTCATGGACCTCGGACGTTACGGCTTCGTCATCCTCCTGGTCCTGCTCGCGAGCGGGCTGCTCGGCAAGCTGCTCGGGCCGCTCGTGAGCGGCAGCAGCCTGGGCCTGCTCTCCCTGCTCGGCTTCTAGGGCCAAAATTCCAAAAACTCACCGCACAAAGGACGCACCATGAGCGAAAAACCGCGCACCGTCTCGGGNATGCGGCCCACCGGNCCGCTCCATCTGGGCCACTATTTCGGCGTGCTCAGGAACTGGATNGACCTGCAGGAGCGCGAACAGGCCTTCTTTTTCGTGGCCGACTGGCACGCGCTGACGAGCGACTACGCCGACCCCTCGGCCATCCGCCGCAATATCGACGAAATGGTCAAGGACTGGGTGGCCGCGGGCCTGGACCCGGAAAAATGCGTCATCTTCCGNCAGTCGGACGTNAAGGAGCACGCCGAGCTCTCGCTTCTGCTCTCCATGATAACGCCCGTCTCCTGGCTGGAGCGCAATCCCACCTACAAGGAACAGCAGCAGCAGATCAGCAACAAGGACCTCGGCAACGCGGGCTTTCTCTGCTACCCGGTGCTCATGGCCGCGGACATCCTCATGTACCGCCCCCACGGCGTGCCCGTGGGCGAGGACCAGCTGCCGCACATGGAGCTCACGCGCGAAATCGCGCGCCGCTTCAACTACCTCTATGGCGACACCTTCCCCGAGCCGCAGGCCCTGCTCACGCCCGCGGCCAAGTGCCCCGGCCTCGACGGCCGCAAGATGTCCAAGAGCTACGGCAACGGCATCTCGCTTTCGGAGCCGATGGACAGCATCAGGGATAAGGTGCGCGGCATGTTCACGGACAAGGCGCGGCTGCGCAAGTCCGACCCCGGCGACCCGGATATCTGCAACCTTTTCCCCTACCATGTGCTGCTTTCGAGCCCGGAGGAGCAGATGGAAATCCGCCGCGGCTGTACCTCGGCGACGCTCGGCTGCGTGGACTGCAAGAAGATATTCCTCAAGAATCTCGCTGCCTTCCTCGAGCCCTTGCAGGAACGGCGGGCGAAGCTCGACGACAAGGCCGTGGCGGACATCCTTGCCGCGGGCGCCGAGCGCGCGCGGGCTTTCGCGGCCACGACCATGAGCGCCGTGCGGGAAAAGATGGGGCTCTAGGGCGTGCGCTACGCGGGCATCGACTACGGCCTCGCCCGCACGGGCCTCGCCGTTTCCGACCCCGAGGGGCGCGTGGCCTTTCCGCTCGCCACCTTCCGCCTGGCGGACTATGCCGGGCGCTCGGCCCTGCTGGACGCGCTGGCAGGGCGCATCCGCGAGGAAGGGGCCGGGGCCGTGGTCATGGGGCTTCCCCTGCTCATGGACGGCGGCGAAAGCCTGACCACGCGCCAGGTGCGCAACGTGACCGAGCGCCTCAAGCGCAGGCTTGAGCTTCCTGTCTATTACATGCCGGAGCTGCTCTCCAGCGAGGAGTCCGCGCAGGACCTGCGCGAGGCCGGGCTTTCGCGGAAAAAGGCCCGCGCCGTGCTCGACCGGCAGGCGGCGGCGCGCATCCTCGCGTCCTTCCTGGCCGAGCCCGAAGAACGGCGGAGGCTTGCATGAAGACCCTGCTTCGGCTCTTCATCATCTTTCTCATCGTGGCCGCCGTGCCTGTCTTCTGGGTGTGGCGCGAAGCGCAGGACTTTCTCAACACGCCCGCGGGCAAGCCTGGGGAGCAGGTCATCTTCGACGTGGCCCCCGGCGCGCACCTCAACAAGATCGCCGAGGAGCTGGCGCAGCGCGGCCTCATCACCAACGCGCGCAACTTCGTCCTGCTCGCGCGCTGGAAAAAACAGCAAAACCGCCTCCAGGCCGGGCGCTTCGCCCTCGAGGGCGGCTGGAAGCCCGAGCAGGTGCTGGAGGCGCTCGTCAACGGCAAGCCCGTGCTTCAGCGCGTCACCGTGCCCGAGGGGCTGACGTGGTGGCAGACCGGGCGCCTGCTGGAAAACGAGGGCCTTGTCCGCTTCGAGGATTTCCGCGAGGCCGTGACCGACCCGGAATTCCTGCGGCATTACGGAATCCCCTTCGCCACGGCCGAGGGCTTTCTCATGCCGGACACCTATTTGCTCAAGCCGCCGGACCCGAGCGCNGNAGCCGCGGGNGGCGAAGCNGGAGCGGCGGCCGCCAAGGCCCAGGCGCGCGCCGTGGCCGGGCGGATGATNGACAATTTCTGGCGCAAGGCGGCGCCGCTCTGGCCCNANGGCGCGGGACGCGAGGGCGTGGCCGCNCGGCCTCCGGCGCCGGAGCTCAGNAANTGGGTGACGCTNGCCTCCATCGTGGANAAGGAGACCGGCATCCCGGNAGAGCGGGCGCGCGTGGCGGGCGTGTATGAAAANCGCCTCGGCCGCGGGATGCTCCTCCAGGCGGACCCGACGGTCATCTACGGCCTGGGGCCCTCCTTTGACGGCAATTTGCGCCGAAGCCAGCTCGACGACGCGGCCAACGCCTACAACACCTACCAGCGCGCCGGGCTGCCGCCGGGCCCTATCGCTTCCTTCGGCACGGCGGCGCTTGCCGCGGCCATCCGGCCGGANNANCACGGCTATCTCTACTTCGTTGCCAGGACAGACGGCGGCGAGCACCAGTTCTCCGCCACGCTCCAGGAACACAACCGCGCCGTGCGCGAATATTTGCGCCAGCGGCGCGCCGCAAGGCGAGGCACGCCATGAACTACCTCATCATGGAGGACTTTTCCGGCCAGCCCGTGCCCTTCATCTTTCCGCGCCGCGTGGACCATGCGGACATGCGCGACCAGCTCCCCTACGGGCAGGCGCTTTCCTGCGGCACGGTGGAGCTGGGCCCGCGGGGCTTTGTCTGCTCGGGCGGCAATGCCGAACTGGGGCTCAGAGCGCGCCCTGCCGAGGACGCCGCCGTCATCACNGAAGCCTTTGGGCCAGAAGNCTTTGGGGCAANATGAAGNNCGCCNNNCCNCCCGGCNTGCTNNTNGCGGNCNCGGNNAGCTCCNCNGGCAAGACNGTGGCGNCNCTNGGCCTCATCCGGGCCCTGCGCGGGCTTGGGCTTGAGGTACGCGCCGCCAAGACCGGGCCNGACTTCATCGATACGGCCTTNCTCGCCGAGGCNNGNGGCGCGCCCGCGGCCAATCTCGACGCCTGGATGTGCGCGCCNGGCCGCAAGNGGNGNCCGCGGAGGCTCCCCNCGGGCCTNGAGCGCCTGCGGNNGAGGCTNCTGNCNCCNCNGGNNGGNNGCGNNCCCGGANCTCTGGGTAGTCGAGGGCGCCATGGGCCTCTATGACGGGGGCCCGGACGGCAGCGGCGGNGCGGCCGANCTCGCGGCCCTGCTGGACCTGCCCGTGCTTTTGCTTCTCAATGTGCGCGGCATGGGGCAGTCGGTGGCGGCGCTGGCCGAGGGCTTTTTGNGCCACAAGACGCNGGCGGGNAGGCCGCGTTTTCTGGGCCTCATCTGCACCCAGTCCGGCGGCGCTGGCCATGAAAAGCTGCTGCNCGAGGCGCTGGCCCCGGTGCTGCGCAAGGAAAAGCTGCCCCTGCTCGGTTTTTTGCCCAGGGCCGACGCGCCCAAAATCCCCTCCCGGCATCTGGGCCTCGTGGAGGCGGCCGAAGCGCTGGCNGAGCTGGACCTNGACGGCCTCGGCCGCTGGTTNGCCGCCCATTGCGATGTGGNNGGNATNCTCCGGNCGCTCNNGGTTCTCCCCCCACAGACAGCGCCCGAACTTTCCCGACCCCCCTCCGCAGACTTCTTCCCTTTCCGGCACCNTGCGCCCCGCACACCCAGGCGNCCGCGCATCGGCATCGCGCGGGACGCGGCCTTCAGCTTCTGCTATGCCGACCTTCCGGCCCTGCTCACGGAGCTCGGCGCGGANCCTGTGTTCTTTTCCCCGCTCGCTGACGCCGCGCCCCCGGNGGGCTGCGCGGGACTCTATTTTCCCGGCGGCTATCCCGAGCTCCATGCGGAGGCGCTGGCCGCCAATGCGCCCATGCTCACCGCCCTGCGCGAGCTCGCCGGCCGGGGCCTCTCCGTCTACGGCGAATGCGGNGGCTATATCTACCTCATGCGCGAACTGGAACTGGAAGGCCGCCGCCATGCCCTCGCCGGGCTTTTGCCGCTCGCCTGCCGNATGGGCGAACGCCTCGCCGCCCTGGGCTACCGCGAGGCCACGCCGNTCCCCGGCTGGCTNCCNGAGGAAAAGACCCCAANNCTTGTGCGCGGCCATGAATTCCACTATGCGCGCCTGANCTCCCCGGAGCTTCCCCCCGCGTGCGCGCCGCTCTGGCGCGTGACCGACGCCGCCGGNAATGCGCGGCCGCCCGANGGCTGCCGCGTNGGCCGNGTGGCCGGCTCGTGGCTNCANCTCTATCCCGAGGGCAGCCGCCGCTTCTGGAAAGCGTGGCTTACGCTCACGCGCGAAGCCGACCNCNCCGACACATNACCCNCCGCCCCTGNCNCGCNCCCGGAGTNGCCATGCCCGTGACCCTTGACCCCGCCGCCACNCCCGAGGCCATCGAGGCCCGCTCNTTCGCCATCATCGANGCCGAGCTCCCCGAGCCGCGCCCCTTNGCCGGGCCGCTCTGGGANGTGGCGCGCCGCTGCNTCCACGCCCTCGGGGATACGGCCATCCTGCCGGACCTGCGCCTCGATGCCNCGGGCCTTGAACGCGGCGTGGCCGCCCTGCGNGCCGGGCGCCCCGTGTTTACGGACACGCGCATGGCCGCGGCCGGGCTCCCGGCGCGGCGCATGGACCGCNTGGGCGTNGAGGTGGTGCCGCTCATGGGCCTTGACGGCGTGGGCGANGCNGCCCGCNCNCAGGGCGTCACGCGGGCGGCCGCGGGCATNCGCATGATTNCGNACCGCCTGGCCGGGGCCGTCGTGCTCATCGGCAACGCNCCCACGGCGCTTCTGGCNNTGCTGGAAGAACTGNAGGGGANGGCCCCCGGCGGCCGCCCCGGCGCTCATCGTGGGGATGCCCGTGGGCTTTGTGAACGCCGCGCAATCCAAGGAACTGCTCGCGCAAAGCCCCTGGCCGCACTTCACCCTGCTCGGCCGCAAGGGCGGCTCGGCCGTGGCCGCGGCCGCTGTCAACGCGCTCGCCGAGCTGGCGTTGCGGAAGCAGGAATAAATCGGGGAGAGCCGCGCTCAGTCGAGATAGCCGGCCTCGCGCTGATGCTTGAGGGCGAGGATGACCACCGTGTCGCCCCTGGGCTCATACACAAGAGCATAGCCTGACACGCCGAAAGGGATGAGCAATTCGCGGTAGTCGGCCTCAAGGTCATCGGCGGGGCGCCCCGCATGGGGAAACTCCTGGAGGATGTCCGTGGCGGCGATGATGGCGTCGAGGGCCTTCTGCGCCGCGCCTGCGTCCGCCGCGGCCAGAAAATCGTGGACGCGCGCAAGGCCGGCCAAGGCATTGGCCGTCCAGTGGACTAGATATGGCATATGGGGGGCGGGGCCTCGCGGTCCTCTCCGAGCCGGCCGACCCAGTCCTTCACTTCGGCCTGGGTGACATGCAGCCCGGTGCGCAGGTAGTGCTCATGGGCGGCCCTGCATTCCTGGCGCAGGGCTTCGCGTTGTTCCTCTCGCTCCACAAAGGCGGTGACGGCCTGCACCAGGAGGGCATTGGTGGAACGCTCGCGCGCGGCGGCGAGGTGCTGCACGCGGGTCTTGAGCTCGGCGGGCAGGCGGAGACTGATGAGGCTTGTCGCGAGATGCGTTTGCATGGCATGTCCTCTTGTGGAGTCATCCTAGCTCGCGCCGGCTACAGGGTCAATGCGGGCGGATGCGGCCACGAGTCCAAGAAAACTTTGACTTTCCGCGCCGCCCGGTTTATGAGCGGCAGTTGCTCCCTCGCGGGAGGCTTCGCCACAGGCCACGGAAACCATGACGCAGCAGCACGCACGCCCCCTGCCGCCCTTGCCGCAACTTGACGGCGTGGTGGTGCTGGACAAGCCCACCGGACCCACGTCGGCCCGCTGCGTGGCCGCGCTCAAGCGCCTGGGGCAGAAGAAGATTGGCCATGCGGGCACGCTGGACCCGCTGGCATCGGGCGTTTTGCTCATCCTGCTCGGGCAGGCCACCAAGCTCTCGTCCTTCCTCATGGAGGGGGGCGGCAAGGTCTACCGCGGCACCTTGCGCCTGGGGCAGACCACGGACACCTGGGACAGCCAGGGCGAGGTCCTCGCCGAGGCGCCGTGGCAGCAGGTTGACGCCGAGGCCGTGGCGCGGGACGTGGCCTCGTGGACGGCCCTCACGGAGCAGCCCGTGCCGCCCTATTCGGCGGCCAAGCACGAGGGGCAGCCCCTCTACCGGCTGGCGCGCCGGGGCAGGACGGCCCCGGCCAAGACCAAGGCCGTAAAAATTTCACAGGCGGCAGTGCTCGAGGTGGACCTGCCGTTTGTGCGCTTCCGGGTCGCGTGCGGCTCCGGCACCTATGTTCGCTCCCTGGCCCACAGCTTGGGGATGCGCTTGGGCTGCGGGGCCGTGCTCACGGAACTGGTCCGGGAGTACAGCCACCCCTTCGGGCTTGACGAAGCCACGGGGCTCGACGCCCTTGTGGAGGACCCGGCCCTCCTGGCGGCGCGGGTGCGGCCGCTGGCCGACGCGCTCCCCGCCTGGCCCCGCCTCCGGCTCACGCCGGAGCAGGAGCGCCGCGTGCGCAACGGCACGGCTCTGCCCGTTGGCGCCGTGGCGGAGAGCGCCGGGAGCGCCCGCGACGCCGCCCATGCCCTGCTCTGCACGGCGGACGGCACGGCGCTGGCGCTTACGCGGCGCGAAGCCACGCCGCTGGGCGACGCATGGGCCGTCATCCGGGGGCTCTGGTAAGCCGGGGCGCCGGGAGTCCGCAGGGGGAGGCGCATCATCAACCCTTCCTGAAAGGAGAACTGCTGTGGTCATGGATGCCGAACAGAAAAAGGCTGTCATTGACGCCCACGCCAAGCACGAGGGCGACACCGGCTCCCCGGAGGTGCAGGTGGCCCTGCTCACCGCGCGCATCGAGGGCCTCACCGGGCACTTCAAGGTGCACAAGAAGGACTT
>JAAUYX010000029.1 GCA_014804905.1 Desulfovibrio sp.
GGCACGAGCGACATCCCGGACGAGGTGCTGACAAAGGCCGTGCGCGAGGTCTTTGACCTTAGGCCCTACTTCATCAGCAAGCGCCTCGACCTCAAGCGGCCCATCTACAGCAAGACCTCGTGCTACGGGCACTTCGGCCGCGAGCTTCCCGAATTCACCTGGGAAAAGACGGACGCGGTGACGGATTTGCGCACCGCGGCCAAGGTATAGGCGGGCGCGAGACTTCGCGGATTTNTTNAGTNCNCGNAAAAGGCGGCGTATCCCGAGCATGGGGTGCGCCGCCTTTTTGTATGCGGAAGAGGGAAAAAGCAAAAGGCCTTATGGGGCGTCGCTTTCGTCATTCTTTGGGGCAGGGCTCGCCTCCACATCCACCACCTCCGGCAGGGCGCCCTGGGTGGCGTGGCCGGCGGGGGGCAGGCCCGAAGCGGGCTGACCGTCTGCTCCGCTGGGCGGGAGGGCCACGCAGGACTTGTCCATAAGCACCATACCCGTCCGTTCCAGCACTTCGCGCCGGTAGGCGTATTCCTGCTCCATGCGGCGCTGGCGGTAGACGAACCAGGCATGGCCCAGGAAGCACACGGCGAGAAGCGCGGCAACGCTTCCCGCAATCCATGGGATATAGGGGATGAGCGCCACGCCCGCGCGCCCGAGAGCCGAGAGCGCGCCCTCGGCGAAGAAGAGCACGGCCCCGAGCAGCAAAATGCCCAGCAGGACCACCAGGGTGGGCGCGTTGCGCACCATGGCGTAGAAACGGCGCAGCCCTTCGGGGAGATTTTCCTGGCCCGCGCCNGGNNCNGCCTGCACGGCGTCAGGCTCCGCCGCCTGCGCTTCCTCGCGCGTGAGCGTGCGCGAAAGCCAGGTCCCGGCAAGATGGACAATGAGCAGGAGGCCCACCGGGGTGAGCACCGCCGCGAGGCACCAGGCGAGCCAGGGAAAGCGCGCCACGGGCGGGCCGCCCGCAGTTTCCGGCGCGGCGTGCATGATGCCGTAGAAAAAGGCCACGCCGCCCACCACGAGCTCGAGGAAGAACACCGCGATGAGCAGGTAGAAAAGGGCGTCCCTGTGTTCCCCGGCATACCAGGGGACGGTGGGGCCTGCCTTGGGGCGAGCGCCCGCGCGGGCGCCTGTCCGGGAGGGCCGGGGTTCAGGCACGGCCGTCGGCTCCGCTCTCCGCGCCGGAGGCAGCCTCTGCCGTGGCCTGCGCCGGAGCGGACGCCTCCTCTGCGGTCCCCTTGGCCGNCAGTGCGGCGAGGCCTTCGTGCGGCTTGATGATCTTTGTCACCGCCGCCACCATGCCCGCCGCGTCCGCCAGATTTGTCGGGATAATGAGGCTGTTGCCCTTTTGCGCGAGGCGCCCGAATTCACCAATCCAGGCTTCGGCCACGCGCAGTTGTGCCGCGGCCACGGCGTCCCCGCCGAGCTGGCGCCCCACGATGTCCAGCGCCTCGGCCGTGGCTTCGGCCACCTTGCGGATTTGCGCGGCCTCGCCGTCGGCCTGGTTGATGAGCGCCTGCTTCTGGCCCTCGGACTGGGCGATGGCCGCCTGCTTCTGGCCTTCGGCGAGATTGATGCGCGACTGCATGTCGCCCTCGGAAAGCGCGATGGCCGCNCGCTTTTCNCGCTCGGCGCGCATCTGCTTTTCCATGGCTTCCATGACNTTGCGCGGCGGCGTGATGTCGCGGATNTCGTAGCGGAGNACCTTGACGCCCCAGGGCGCGGTGGCCGAGTCCAGCGCCTCCACCACTTCCTGGTTGATGCGCGTGCGCTCCTCAAAGGTCTTGTCCAGCACCAGGGTGCCGATGACCGAGCGCAGCGANGTCTGCGCCAGCTGGATGGCGCCCCATTCGTAATCGGAGATGCCGTAGGCCGANTTTTCCGGCGTGATGACCTGGAGATAGAGCACGCCGTCGATNTCCACGGTGACGTTGTCGCGCGTGATGCAGGTCTGCTTGGGCACGTCCAGCACCTGCTCCTTGAGGCTGCGNCGATAGGCCACCACNTCCACGAAGGGCACGAGCAGGTGAAAACCCGCATAGAGCACCTTGTGGAACTTGCCCAGCCGCTCCACCACNTAGGCCGACTGGTTGGGCACCACCACCGCGCTCTTGACGAGCACCACGATGACGAGCGCCGCCAGCAGCACGAGCCAGCCATAACCGAGGAGGGCATCCATAACTAATTGTCCTTTTGATAAGCCTTGTCAGNCCNNNGGNNGCNGCTGTCAGCCTGCNTGAGNGGTTCCACGCGCAGGACGAGCGAATCCTCGGGCTCGGCGCCGAGNACGCGCACCTCGCGCCCCTCGGGGATAAACACGGGCGCCACGGCGCGCCAGAAGCTGCCGTCGATGCGCACCTCGCCGCGNNCGTNGGGCCGGANGGGCTTGCTCACCCGGCCCGTATGCCCGGCCAGNGGATGCGGCGGCGCGGCNTCGCCCGTGCCGCCGTAGTCGTGCGCATCCGTGGCCGCCTCGGCGCGNCCGCCGAACACATGCCGGAAGCGCCGNCTGAGCAGGCGCAGGGCGAGCAGCGAGGCCACGATGAAGAGCACTATCTGCCACGNCGGCGCAAGGCCCACAAGGGCGGCGCAGGCCGTNACCCAGGCCCCGATGCCGAAAAAGCCCAGNATCAGGGTGGGATTGACGAGCTCCACCGCCAGAAAGGCNAGGCCCAGCAAAAACCAGATCAGGGGCAGGCTCATGCCGCGCGCCTCCGAAAATGGCTGCGGAAACTACTGGTGCGGCGTGGTGCCGGGCGCGGGGGCTCCGGCCCCTNCGGGACNGGCCTGNGGGGCCTCGAGGTCGATGATCCGGCCCTCGAGCCAGACATAGGCCTCGATTTCGTCGCCCTCCTCGGGCACATAGTCCCCGAGCACGAATTTCGACGCATAGAGCGCGAGCCTGAGNGGCGCNCGGTCCTCAAAGGGGAAGNTNAGGTAGAGGGCCTTNACGTCCATCTTTTCCAGCCNGAAGTCCTCCACCCGNTCCACCACNNTGCGCACCTGNTACTCGCCGAAGCGNCGCCCNGGCATGATGCAGCGCTTGCCCGTCATGGGTATCTTGAGCGGCGGCACGTCCAGGCGCGAGGCCTCGGGATGCTCCTCGAGCCACGCGGCCGCATGGGCCTCGTACTGCGGGCCCTGGGTGATGGTGAGCTCGTCGAGGAGCGCCTTGCGGATGCCGAGCGCGAGCCCGGCCAGCCAGAAGGTGTGCGTGATGCCGGGCGTGAGGTCGTCCTTGTCGCGGCCATAGAGCGGGTCGAAGAACCACATGGGGTTCTCCCCTTCCATCACGGTCACGGCCACGTCCGCGCCCAGGCCCTCGGCGCGCGGCTCGACGGCATCCAGCTCGAGGTCGTTGGGCAGGCCCTCCAGCAGGGGCACGGCCGTCACCGGGGTGAGCTTTCCGCCCTCCTCGCCGGCCACGAGTACGGCCGCGCGCACGGGCTGGTCCTCGGGCCACGCCATGAGCACATGCTCGCGGCCGCCGCGCTTCCACTGCCACGGCGGGCGCGTGCCGCCCTCCTTGAGCACGGTGGCCACCACCTGCGGCATGATGGCCGCGGGGTTCTGCCCGGTGAGCGCCACCCAGGCGTCGCCCAGGCCCTCGGCGTGGACGCGGTCCGCGCCGGGGCGCGGGGCCTTGTGCTCAGGAGCGCCCGCTGCCTGCTGCTGGGTCGCGTCGTGCGCCGGGGCGGCCTTGGCCTTTTTCTTTTTTCCGAACATGCCTGTCCTCCCGCCACTCCCCACGGCTCCGAGAGGTTCGCGGGGCCGTGAGGAGCGGCATCAGTTACGCAAAAGGGGCTAGCCCTGGCGGCGCGGGCCGCGGTCGCCGCCGCGTTCCCCGCCACGGTCACCGCCGTGGCGCGGGCCCCGGTTGCGGTCGCCGCCTTCGCGGCGCGGCGGCCGGGCGGTCTCCTCCGGGTTCCAGGGATGGCCCTGCTCCTCGAGGAGCACGGCCTTGCGGCTGGCGCGGATGCGGTCGCCATTGATCTCAATCACCTTGACAAGCATGTCCTCGCCGATGCGGGCCACGTCGCCTGGCTGCTCCACGCGGCCGATGTCGAGCTGCGACACATGGACGAGCGCCTCCACATTGGGCAGCACCTCCACGATGGCGCCGATGTCCATGACCTTGCGCACCTTGGCGAGGTAGTTCTTGCCGAGGTCCGGCCGCTGGTCGTAGTAGGAGACCATCTCGCGCGCCTTTTCCAGCGCCTCGGCCGTGGGCGCGAAGATGGAGACGCGGCCCGAGTCCTCGATGTCCACCGAGGCGCCCGTGGCCGTGGTGATGGCCTTGATGTTCTTGCCGCCGGGGCCGATGATGAGCCGGATGATGTCCGGGTTCACGAAGATTTCGGCGTGCTGCGGCGCATAGCGCGAGAGCTCCTTGCGCGGCTCGGCGATGGCCTTGGCCATTTCGCCGAGGATGTGCAGGCGCCCCTCGCGCGCCTGGCGCATGGCCGCGCGCATGATGTCCGTGGTGAGGCCGGTGATCTTGATGTCCATCTGCACGCCGGTGACGCCATCGGCCGTGCCCGCGATCTTGAAGTCCATGTCGCCGAGGGCGTCCTCGTCGCCGAGGATGTCGGTGAGCACGATGAAGCGGTCGCCCTCCTTGATGAGGCCCATGGCAACGCCGGCCACGGGCGCGGAAACGGGCACGCCCGCGTCCATGAGCGCGAGCGAGCCGCCGCACACCGCCGCCATGGACGAGGAGCCGTTGGACTCCATGGTCTCGGCCACCACGCGCAGGGTGAAGGGGAAGTCCGTATCCGGGGGCAGGATGGGCCGAAGCGAGCGTTCGGCCAGGGCGCCGTGGCCGATCTCGCGGCGCGAGAGGCGCACGGGCTTGACCTCGCCCACGCAATAGGGCGGGAAATTGTAGTGGAGCATGAAGCGCTTGGTCACGTCGCCGGTGAGCGAGTCCATGCGCTGCTCGTCCGTGGAGGAGCCGAGCGTGGTCACCACCATGGACTTGGTCTCGCCGCGCCGGAACAGCGCCGAGCCGTGGGCGCGGGGGAGCACGCCTGTCTGAATCTGGATGGGCCGGACGCTTTTCACGTCACGGCCGTCGATGCGCGTGCCTTCCTTGACGATGCGCCCGCGCACGAGGCGCTTCTCGAGGTCGCCCAGCATGTCGGGCACGGCCTTGAGCGCGGCCTCGTTCTCCGCCCAGTCCGGGTCATCGGCGAGGGCCGCGAGCACGGCGGTCTTGACGGCCTTGCGCGCCTCCTTGCGGGCCAGCTTTTCGGGCACGCGCAGGGCCGCGTCAAGCCCGGCGGCAAGGGCCATCTCCTCCACGCGCGCGACGAGCCTGGGGTCGTCCTCATGCGGGGTGAAGTCCATCTTCGGCTTGCCGCAGAGCTCGGCGAGCCTGTACTGGGCGTCGATGAGCGGCTGGATTTCCTTGCGGCCCCATTCCAGGGCCTCGATGATGTCGTCCTCGGGCACGAAGTGCGCCTCGCCCTCCACCATGGTGAGCGCGTCGCGCGAGGCCGCGAACACGAGATTGATGTCGCTCTGCGCCTGCTCCGAAATGGTGGGGTTGAGCACGAAGCGGCCGTTGATGCGGCCGATGCGCCCGCCCGCCACGGGCCCGGCGAAGGGCAGGCGCGAAATCATGAGCGCGGCCGAGGCGCCGGTGATGGCGAGCACGTCGGAATCGTTCTCCTGGTCCGCCGAGATGACCGTGGCGAGCACCTGCACGTCCTCGTTCAGGCCCTTGGGAAAGAGCGGACGGATGGGCCGGTCGATGAGCCGGGAGACCAGTGTCTCGCGCTCGGAGGGGCGGCCGATTTCGCGCCGGAAGAAGCTCCCGGGGATGCGCCCGGCGGCGTACATTTTTTCCGAATATTCCACGGTCAGCGGGAAGAAACCCTTGTCGAACTCCAAGGGCTGCGAGCACACGGTGACAAGCACCACCGTGCCGCCGCACTGCACCCACACCGCGCCGTCCGCCTGGTTGGCGAGGCGCCCGCATTCAAGGACGACTTCCTTGCCGCCCACCTCGGCCGTGACCCGCGTGGGCTCAAAAATATCCTGTGCCATACATTCCTCATGGGTGAAGGGGATTCCGGGAAAAGCGGGCAGCCGTGCGGTGCCGTCGGCCGCGCCCTGCCTGATTTTCCCGGACCCCCCTTCTGCGTTAGCTTTGTTGTACCGCTGCTGTGGGAGCTGCTGCTTCTCTGCTGCAAGCTCAATGCCGAAATTATCCGTCAAAAACAGCCTTTTCGGTGCTGGCTGCGTCAGAGAAAAATTTCCTCGGTCGAGTACTTAAGTACACTCCCTTCGGAAATTTTTATCTTCCTTGCCAGCACCGAAAAATCTTATTTTTTAGGATTCTTCCGGCACCAGCACCCGTCTTCCGCTTCGCTCCAGACGGGATATGGAAGGCCCCTCCACTGCAGTGCGGAACAGAGCTTCTGCGTTTAGGCCCCACCGGGGCGTTTGTCCCGCCAATGCGCCCCAGAGGCGCCTCCTTCCGGGCGGGAAAAGCGGAAGCCCGGCCTCACGAGAGCGGGGCCGGTCTGATACGCCAAGGGGGAGCCTTGCGCCCCCCCTTGGCAATTGCTCCATGATAAAAACGAAAGCCTACTTGCGCAAGCCCAGTTTTTCGATAAGCGCGCGGTAGCGCTGAATATCCTTTTTCTTCAGGTAATTGAGTATTTTGCGGCGGTGGCCCACCAGCTTGAGCAGGCCCGTGCGCGAATGGAAGTCCTTCTTGTGCACCTTGAAGTGCCCGGTGAGGCCCTCGATGCGCGCGGTGAGCAGGGCCACCTGCACCTCCGGGGAGCCGGTGTCGCCCTCGTGCTTGGCGTGGGCGTCAATGAC
>JAAUYX010000030.1 GCA_014804905.1 Desulfovibrio sp.
TTCCCGGCTACCTGGAGAGGGAACGACATGTTGGCACTTTACACCAGGGCGCTTCCAGTCGTCACCTGATGCGGCTTATCAATGAAAGTGCTGGACACTTGCCCGCGGGCACAGCTGAAGAACAAAGGGGTAGAGCCGGCTTTCAGAAGATGGGAATCCCGCTATTTTGATTGGCGGAANAGCCATTCCTGTACGGGCTTGAGCCGATAGGCGCAGTCAAAGGAATACATATGTTCGCTTCCGTTCCCATCGGCGGGAAGCACTGATTTTGGCGTAAAATTTATTATGTTCACGGGCGCACCTTTCGCAAAAAGTGCGTTAGCGAGTGTATCCTGCTCGCTAAGCGGGAGCTTGGCACTCCATTCCTCAAAAGCATACTGCCTGCCGATNGCCTTCACGGCCTTTTCCAGTGCCGAAATATTCGCGAAGGATTTTCCCGATTTTCCCGCAGTGATAAAGGTGAATGTAGCTCTNGCAAGTGNTGGAAATACNTTTTCATCCCAATGACAGTCAACAAAAAGCGAGGCAGCGAAAATATCGGGACGTGNAGCCGTAAAAAACATGGAGATCATGCCGCCCATGGATTGTCCTGTGGTATAAATGCGGTTCGTGTCAATATTTTCTGTGGCAACGATATGTTCCACAAGGCGAAGTACCGTANCGACTTCTGGAGTCCGCNCATAGGCATCATTGACCGCCACACCGCTGAATTGCGGCACGAGGATGTAGCAGGGGTGTTTGGTNTGCCACTGGTTCGTGGCCCAGACCANGGCCCCATAGCCTTGAAGGAGGGGCCGGAGGACATCCTTGCCCGGAGTGCTGGCATCGGCCATGAACAGCACCAGCGGGGCCCCTTTGACCGAGGATGATGCAGCGGGCCGGAAAAGGCTGTACGCAAGCGTGACGCCGTTTTCNTCGTCCACAAAGCNATCNTGGCTAAATTGAGGNACATACCTTGCTATCATTTGCTGCAGCACTTCATCGTCGCTCTTGTCGATGACAGGNCCACCCCCCGGCGNGCCCAGCTTGGGCCCACCGGGCCCGGTCATTGGGGCGGCGTAAAGCGATGTCTGGAGAAGAAGAGCCAGTACAGCCAGACAAACACTTACAACAGGCTTCATTTTGCTTCTTCCTCCGAAATTTTGTTGATTTTGCAGGCTTTCTTGCGTGATGTGGCCTTTTCGGCCAGGGACGCAATCAGCCTGAAAAAGAACGGCACGAACAGGGTGGCGAGCATAGTGGCACCAAGCATNCCGCCAATTACGGCCGTCCCGATAGCATGGCGGCTGTTGGCACCTGCCCCGGTACTGATGGCAAGCGGCAAGGTACCCAAGATAAAGGCGATGGAGGTCATGATGATGGGGCGAAAGCGCACCCGCGCCGCATACAGCGCAGCNTCGGTCGCGTTCTGNCCGGAGCGCCACGCGTCCGACGCGAACTCAACGATAAGGATGGCGTTCTTGGCTGAAAGTCCGATGATGGTGATAAGGGCTATCTGAAAGTAGACGTCATTCTGGAGGCCCCTGAGCCACGTGGCGGCAACTGCGCCAAAAATGCCAAAGGGCACCGCCGTCAGAACAGAAACAGGCAGTGACCAGGATTCATATTGCGCTGCAAGCACGAGGAAGACCATCAGGAGGGCCAGNCTGAAAATAACACCGCTGTCCCGGGAGGCGAGTTTTTCCTGAAGCGCCGCACCCGCCCAGCCCANGGAATAATCGGCGGGGAGCGTGGCCGCCACCTCCTCCATGGCGGCGATGGCCTGCCCGGTGGTGTAGCCGTCCGCCGGCCTGCCCATGACATGGGCGGCAGGAAAGACGTTATACCGCTCTACAACGTCTGGTGCCGTCCTTCGCTCAAAAGATATGAGAGCCGTGAGGGGAATCATTTTCCCCTGATCATTGGGAACGGCCACATCCCCAAGAGAGCGCTCCAGCATGCGCCATTCCGGTGCGGACTGAAGGACGACCTGGAATGTNCGNCCNAGGTAATTGAAGTCATTTACATAGTGCCGCCCGAACGTGCCGTTCATGGCCGTGAACACCGCATCCACATCCACTCCCATGTCCATGCACCTCTCCTCATCAAGATGGGCGAAAAGCTGGGGGGCGCCAGTTGAAAAGAGGTTCCGGATGGTGCCGATGGCGGGGTATTTTTTTTGCCCGTCCGGGAGGAGGGATGTGGCCTCGGCCACGAACTCCTTTGCCCTTTTTTCGAGGTCTGCCAGGGTGCCCGTACCGCGCATCTGGATGTAGCCATCAAAGCCACCCGTGGTGCTCATTCCCGAAATGGGTGGCGGCATGAAGCTCAGCACCAGTGCCTCGGGCTGGAGCAGGCTTGCCGCGGCCAGCTTCTCCACAAGGGCAGCCGACGANTCGCGGGCCTCCCGGCGCTCCTTCCAGGGGNCGAGGTTCACAAAGAAGGTCCCGTAATTGCTCTTGACCGCTGCTGTGGTGACATCGAGGCCGCTTATATTCGTAACGGATCGTATGGCCGGGTTCGAAAGCGCGTAACTGGTTATAAGATCCCCGGCTTCCATNGTGCGGTTCAGGGAAGCGCCGTCATCAAGGATACCAAGGCAGGTAAGGTTGCCTTGATCCTCGTTGGGAACGAGCGCCCCTGGGAGAATGCGGAACAGACAGAACAGGCCCCCGCATAACAGGAGCACGGCAGCAATGCTGACGGGGGCATGCATGTCAAGCCAGCGGACAATTCTGAGGTAAGCCCGGGTGACAAGGCTAAAGCCCCTATTGAACCAACGAAAAGGAAGCGGTGGTTTTGCGCGTTTTTCATCGCCATCGAGCAAGAGGGCGCAGAGCGCCGGTGTGAGAGTGAGCGCCACGACACCAGACAGGATGACGGAAATGGAAATGGTGATGGCGAACTGCTTGTACATCTGCCCCGCGAGGCCACCCATGAAGGTCACGGGGATGAAGACCGAACACAACGAAAAGACTACGCCGATGACCGCCGGGGTCACTTCGCGCATTCCTTTGGCNGTGGCTTCAAAAGCGNCCAGTCCCTCTTTTTGCATTATCCTTTCCACATTTTCCAGGACAACAATGGCATCGTCCACGACGAGCCCGATGGCGAGCACCATGGCGAACAGTGTCAAGGTATTGATAGTGAATCCGAACGCAAACAGTCCTGCGAAAGTGCCGATGATAGACACCGGCACCGCCAGGCAGGGAATAAGCGTGGCGCGCCAGTTTTGCAGGAACACATACACGACGATGATGACCAGAAAAAGGGCTTCAAAAAAGGTCTCAACGACCTCATGGATNGATTCAAGGACAAAATCATTGTTATTCGACACGATGGCATATTCCATGTCCGTCGGCATGAGTGCCGCTATCTCCTCGAGCCTGGCGACGACCCTTGCGCCCGTGGCGATGCCGTTGGCGCCAGGCTGTAAGTAAAGGGCGCCCATAGTCGCCGGCATGCCGTTATATCTTGCGAGAACACTGTAATCCCGACCCCCAAGTTCAATTTCCGCGACATCTTTGAGGCGGAGAGCGGCGCTGTTCTTCCCTGTCCTGATGATAATATTGCCAAACTGTTTGGGGTCGACCAGGCGTCCTTTGGTATCGATTTGCCAGCTTAATTGCGTCCCCGTGGCTACCGGCATCTCCCCAAGGCGTCCGGGCGCGAACTGCGAATTCTGTTTTTGGATGGCAGCAGCTACTTCGGGAACCGATATGCCGTATTTCGCCAGCTTGTCGGGTTGGAGCCAAATACGCATGGCATAGTCGAGGCCGCCGAATATCCGGCAATCGCCTACTCCTGGTATGCGTTTCAGCTCATCGACCATGTTGATTTTCATCCAGTTGGTCAGGAACACCTGGTCATAGCGCCCGTCAGGCGAAAAACAACTGAAGCCCAACAGCATCGCAGGAGAACGCTTGGCGACGGTGATGCCCTGCCGACGCACCTCTTCGGGAAGCTGGGTTTGTGACAGGTTCACCTTGTTATTCACATTTACGAGCGCAATATCAGGGTCTGTCCCCAAGGAAAAATAGACATTGATAGTCCCTTGTCCGGAACCTGATGCGGCCGAGGACACCATGTAGAGCATATTCTCCACACCGTTTATATTTACCTCAAGCGGGGCGAGCACGGTAGAGGCTATGGTTTCGGCGGAAGCACCCGGATAAGCCACCGTCACATTTACTGTGGGCGGCACAAGCTCCGGATACTGGGCAACAGGGAGCGCAATAATGGCAAGGCTTCCTGATAAAGTAATTACCAGTGAAATGACGATAGAAAGAATAGGACGCCGAAGAAAAATATTCGGGGAAGCAGTAACTTTTTTCATTATAAACTACTTATGGTGCTTTTATTAGCATATTCGCCCGTTTTCTTTCGAAAAGACAAGTTCAAAAATTGCCCACATCCCTCGTGCTTTTTTTAACGCATCCTGTGCGCCGTTATAGAGTAACTCCGCATGAATGCCCCGCAGAAGACCCGTAAAAGCATCGGCGACCTCTATCTTTGGACGTAAGAGGNCAGTTTCCATTTCAATCTTTTGCAGGACATTATTTAGGGTCGAATCAATCATTTTTGAATACAATCGGTCACATTCCTTGACTTCTTTCTCGAGGTCATATGGCGGCATGTATAAAGCCCGTATCCAGAAACGCAGATATCCATTTTTCTCATATCGCACAGGAATCCCAAAAAAATACTCATGAAGCGTATCTTGGGATGGATTTTGAATAGAAAAAATGTCGAGAGCAGACTGCTCACGGGTAAACGCCTCATGCAACAGTGTAAGAAAAATCATTTCTTTAGAGGGAAAATGCGCATAGATAGAGGGCTTTCGGATACCAACATCCTCAGCAATTTCCGCCAAAGATGTATGGTAGTAGCCTTGTTTCGCAAACTTGGAGAGAGCTGAAGCGATGATTTTGTCTTTCGACATGCCGACCGCCTGACGGGGAGAAGATGCGCAAAAATTCGCGGCAAGCAGGGTGATGAGGTACGAGCCGTTCCTACCTACCGTTAGGTAGGTACTTCAGTTCCCCACCTGTGTCAATAGCCGGCTGCCGGCATTTTCCCTACCAGGAGTAAACCGTGAAGATTTCTTGTTTATGTCGNTTATTGAGGAATAGCGTATTCCCGGCTCAACGCCTTCACCTCTCCTGGGCAGGCTTCAAAGATTGCTATCGCTGCCCTTCAGCCAAAGCAACCTGCCGTTCATTCAAGAGTCGATGACGCACCAAACAGGTTTTTCCCTTCTCAGGCATGGTCTCGGAAATTTTTAAGTCCTACGGCACGGTAAACGTCAAGCGAAAGTCACTCTCCTCGCCCCAGAAACGCTATTTATGCGATACAAATTTAAATATAGCATGAAAGTTGATGCATTGGACAGTGTAATTATGGTGTATATGAAAAATCTATTTCACAGTTTTTNCCTAAGATAAAATTTATACAATGATTACCTATTGTAAAGAGTGCTTCACAAGTATTATTCCCCTTATCGATACAGATATAAGCATTCAAGAATTCNGAATGACAGTAATTGGCGCTCTACGGCAAATGTGGGCGGAGCATGAAGCGGGCGCTTCGTTGACAATAGACCCAAAGCGCTTCCGGATTCAGATGTTGCCTCTATAAAATCCACTCTACGAGAGAACNAAAGCCCCTAACAAAATTTATNTCCAATTAGGGATAACAAAAATTTTTGAAAGATTTCAACTTTATGGGTAGGAAATAAATACCGTATATATTTAATGCATGCTTTCAACTGGTTGCAATAAACATTTTATCTCCTTGGGCATCAGGAGGTATGGGCCAGCGTGGCTAAGACGCCGTGGAAGATATTTTCTTTGGAGTCCTCCATACCATCCGTACAGAAGTTATACCACCGTGTCCGAAAAACCGCATGAATCCACGCTTTGCCNCTTGGCATTCCTTGAGCGTGGTTAGAAATAGGTTAGAAAAATGAAAAGGCACTTAGGGTTAGAAAACCGTAAGNGCCTGATTTTATTGGTTGCGGGGGCAGGATTTGAACCTACGACCTTCGGGTTATGAGCACAGAGGGAGCCGTTATCGGTTCCCTTCTATTTTCTACTAATTACTGCTAATAATTGATTTAAGTTGTGAGGTGGCNNTACGGNCATTTTCNGTGTTTTTCGGCNNTTTTCGGCTTGACGTGGTGGGAATATGGTGGGAATAGAGAGGGGCAAAATCGCCCCGGAGAGCTTGCCATGTCTAAACTTGAGCGTCACCAGACCGAAAAAATCGGCGTCTTTTTTGTCCTCGGAAAGCCGCGCGCCAAGAGTCGGGACGATGTGCCCACAGGGAAATCGGACAAGATATTCTACATCATGTACCGGCTGGACGGGAAAAAGATCGAGGAGAAGGTGGGCCGCGAATCCGAGCGCATGACCGCCGCCAAGGCCGCGAAAATCCGGGAACAGCGCGTCAATGGCGTGAGCCTTCCCAATGCCGAGCGCCGCCGCATCCGCCGCGCGCAGGAAGCAGCCATCGCCGGGCGCTGGACCATCGCGCGGCTCTGGGAGGCGTACAAGGCCAACAAGCCGGCCCTCAAGGGTATCGTCACGGACGAGAACCGCTACAAGAACTATTTGCAGGAGTTCGCGGGTCGCACCCCGGAGGAAATCGGCACCCATGACGTGGACGCCCTGCGCCTTAGGCTCGCCAAGGCGGGCAAGAAGGCCGGGACGGTGAAGAACGTGCTGGAGCTGCTTCGGCGCATCATCAATTTCGGCGTCAAAAAGGGGCTGTGCCCGTGGCAGTCGCCCGCGAAGCTCCATTTCGAGATGCCGCGCCTCAACAACGTCAAGACGGAGATGCTCACCGCCGAGCAGCGCGCCCGCTTCATCGAGGCAGCGCGCAACGCGAAAAACCGCAAGGCCGGGCAGTTCATGCTCATGGCCTATTATACGGGCATGAGGCGCGGCGAGCTCTTCCGCCTCAAGTGGGCGCACATCGACTTTGAGCGCGGCTTCATCACCATCAAGGGGGAGGAGCAGGAAGGGGCCAAGAGCAGCCGGGACGAGCGCATCCCGCTCACGCAGCCGGTACGCGAACTGCTGGCCGAAATCGGCGGCAACGACAGCGCCTATGTCTTCCCCGGCCGGGACGGCGTGAGCCGCATGACCGACATCAACAAGCAGGTCAACGCCATCAAGCGCGCCGCAGACCTGCCGGAGGACTTCCGGCCCCTGCATGGCCTCCGGCACACCTTCGCCAGCGTGGCCGTTTCCCACGGGGTGCCGCTCTCCCATGTGCAGAAGCTCCTGACCCATAAGGACCCTTCGCTGACGCAGCGCTACGCCCATTTGGAGGACAGCGCCCTGAAAAATTCCGCCAGCCTGGTGGGGGACTTTCTGGAGGATGTGCCGGCGGCGGAGGGCCGGAGCGGAAGATAGGGGGCGCTTCAAGCCGGGAGGGGCTAGGTACGCTTTCCCCCAATTTCTCAAGGCGTGGTGAGGGGCGTGCCTTTGCCCCGGCCTATTCCTCAGGAAGTACCGTGGCCGCGCCTCCCTTGACGCCAGATGAAACTGAAAATAAAGTGCCTGTTATTCCAAAATAACAAGTAAAATATTTCGAGTTTATCATGGCGAATCTCCACGTTTCCCGCTCCCTCAAAAAATTCGGCAGCGATCTCAGGTCCGCACGGCTCCGTCGGCGGCTCCCCATGTCGCTAGTTGCCGAGCGCGCCGGAATCTCCACCAAAACGCTGGCGAGTCTTGAGAAAGGCGAAACCGGCGTCAGCGTGGGCAATGTCGCGGCGGTGATCTACGCCCTGGGCATGGGCACGCCGTTCTCGGAACTGCTCGACCAGAAGAACGATGCCTTCGGCCTGATGCTGGACGAGGAGCGTCTGCCCAAGCGAGCCCGTGTGCGGAAAGTGGAGAGCTAGATGGGCGATAAATACAGTGTCTATCTCCACCGCGAGAGACCTCGGCTTGTGGGCACCCTCTGGCTGAACCAGAGCAAGGGCAGGCTGTCTTCCGCATTTTCCTATGCGCCCGCATGGCTTCAGGCCCCGCAGGGGTTCGCCTTGAGCCCGGACTTGCCGCTCGACCAGTATCCCAAGGCTTGCGAAGGGCTTTTCCTCTGCTTTCAGGATTGCTCGCCCGACCGCTGGGGCAAGGTGCTGCTGCGTCGACAGGAAAGTGCCCTGGCCGATGCGGAAAAGCGCAAACCGCGCACCTTGCTGGACTCGGATTTTTTGCTCCGGGTCAACGATGTCACCCGGCAAGGAGCCATTCGCCTTTCGGCCGATGAGGGCAAGAGCTTTCTTGCGGAATCCGGGGTCGCTTCCGTGCCGCCCCTCCTTTCTCTGCCCAAGCTCCTGAGCGCCGCGCAGAATATCGACGCCCGGACGGAAACGGAGACCGACCTGAAGGTGCTTGTCGCCCCCGGCTCCTCGCTTGGCGGCGCACGGCCAAAGGCCTCTGTGCTCGGGAAAAATGGGGAACTGCTTATCGCCAAGTTCCCCAGCCGCAACGACGACCGCGACATCCCGCTCTGGGAATATGTGACTTTCAAGCTGGCGCGCCGGGCGCGCATCCGCAGCCCGGAAGTTCAGCTCCAAAAGGTGGCGGGGAAGAACGTCCTGCTTGTGCAACGCTTCGACCGCCGGGGAACGGAGCGTATTCCGTTCATCTCGGCCATGAGCCTTCTTGAAGCCAGGGACGGCGACCACATGAGTTATGTGGATATAGCCTCGGTGCTTCAGGCCGAAGGTTCGGCCCCCGTGGAAGACCTGCATGAACTGTGGTCGCGTATGGTCTTCAATATGTGCGTGTACAATGTGGACGACCACCTGAGGAATCACGGTTTTTTGAGAGAGCCCCTGGGCTGGCGGCTCTCGCCCGTTTACGACCTTGAAACTTCCCATCCCACAGAGAAGACGGCGTATCTGCATACGGCGATTATAGAGGACAGGAGCGCCTTCAGCCTGGATGATGCACTGGAAGCTGCAGAGTTTTTCCGCTTCCGCAAGAGCGAGGCGCAGAAATGCCTTGCTGAAATCCGCGAAGCCGTCTCGCATTGGAGGCAGGAAGCCACCCACGTCAAAGCGGCTCCCTCCGAAATTCGGTTTATGCGCGATGCGTTTGAGTATTTGTAGGCTTGCTCATTTGCCATATGGGAATATCGGAGAATAGACGAGGGGGTCTGAACTTTTCGGAATTTCCGAAAGGTTGCTTGGAGAGAAAAACTCAAGGGGATGGGAGGCCGCATATTTCAGGAAGGCCCCCGCAGACGCTGATACCGCGTACCGTAACCCTGCTTTTCAGGGGATAAGCCTCTTGCCAAGGGGCGCACATTGCCATGTTTTCCGTGTGCCTTACGAGGAGCGACTATGAATGAGAGCTTCCAATTCCTCATATACCGATCTGCCGAGCAGGATGTTTCGGTCAACGCCATCATCCGCAACGAAACCATCTGGCTCACGCAAAAGGCTATGGCGGAGCTGTTCGGCGTGGAAGTTCCGGCAGTTTCCAAACATCTGGCTAATATTTTTGCGGATGGGGAGTTGGAGGCTGCGGCAACTGTTTCCAAAATGGAAACAGTTCAGCAGGAGGGTGCTCGAAAGGTCAAACGAAGCCTCGATTTTTACAACCTCGACGCCATCATTTCCGTGGGCTACCGAGTCAACTCGCGCCGGGCGACCCACTTTCGCATCTGGGCCACCGGCGTCCTCAAGGAGTATATGACCAAGGGCTTTGCCCTGGATGACGAACGCCTCAAGCAGGGGCGCACGGCCTTCGGGCGCGATTATTTCCGCGAACTGCTGGAGCGCGTCCGCTCCATCCGCGCCAGCGAGCGCCGTATCTGGCAGCAGATAACCGACATTTTTGCCGAGTGCAGCCTGGACTATGACCGCGATTCGCCGTTAACGCACGAATTTTACTCCATGGTGCAGAACCGCTTCCATTATGCCATAACCGGGAAGACCGCGGCGGAAATCATCTTTACCAACGCGGATCGCCATAAGGAACACATGGGCCTGACCACCTGGAAGAACGCGCCGGACGGGCGTATCCTGAAATCAGATGTGGTTGTGGCCAAGAATTACCTGACCGAACCGCAAATTCGCCAGCTTGAGCGGGCCGTGACCGGCTATTTTGATTATATTGAAGACCTCATCGAGCGCGAAAATACTTTCACCATGGAGGAATTTGCAGCAAGTGTGAACGAATTTCTCGCATTCCGCCGCTACGATATCCTGCCGGACAAGGGGAAAGTATCTCGACAAGAAGCCATTGAGAATGCCGAAATAGAATATGAGGCGTTCAACAAAACGCAGCGCATCACTTCCGATTTTGACAAAAGTGTGCGCCGGATGCTGGAAAACCAGTGAGAAGTGCGGGCCCGTGGCCTTCCCCTCTGGCCGGAATTAAGGGAAGATAGTCCGGTGCAGACCAGAAAACCGTTTCCGGGCAGACAACCAGCGGAGGCCCCATGTCCCTCTTTACCCAAATCCCCTACGACCTCCAGACACTTATCAACAATATTGATTCGGGCATCCTGGCGTTGCCGGAAATCCAGCGCCCCTTTGTATGGGAAAATGCCAAGGTCCGCGACCTGTTTGACTCCATGTATCGCGGCTACCCGGTGGGGACGCTGCTGTTCTGGCTCACGAGCGCCACTACGCAGGCCGGGCGCAGCATCGGCCAGGGCGGGCAAACCATTCCGCACAGCCTCATCGTGGACGGCCAACAGCGGCTCACCGGCCTCTATGCGGTCATCAAGGGCAAGCCAGTCCTGCGCAACAACTACGAATATGAAGACATCCGTATCGCCTTCAATCCGCTGACAGGCGGATTCATGATTCCCGACGCCTCCACGCCAAAAGACCCGGCGTGGCTCCCCGACATTTCGGCCATCTGGAAGCCGGACGCCGATCTTTTCAGCATCGTGCCGGAATATCTCACGCGCTACAAGGAGCTTCGCGGCGAGGACAGCCTCAGCGCCGATGATGTGGCGCGCATCAAGGAGGCGCTGAAGAAGCTGCACAGCCTGCCGGGCACGTACAACTTTACCGTTCTACAACTGGTTCCCGAAATGACGGAGGAAGAGGTCTCGCAGGTGTTCGTGCGCGTCAACAGCACGGGCAAGCGCCTCAACCAGGCGGACTTCATATTGACCCTCATGTCCGTGTATTGGGACAAGGGGCGCCACGAGCTCGAGACCTTCGCGCGGGAGACGCGCCAGCCGCCTGCGGCCAACGAAAAGACGCCCTTCAATTTCCAGTTTCGCCCCGACCCCGACCACCTGCTGCGGGTGGCCGTCGCCCTGGCCTTCCGCCGCGCGCGGCTGCAAAGCGTCTATGCCGTCCTGCGCGGCAAGGACATGGAAACGGAGGTCTTCAGCCCGGAGCGGCGGGACGAACAGTTCGCGTGCCTCAAGGAGGCGCAGCAAAAGGTCCTTGACCTCACCAACTGGTTCGGCTTCCTCACCTGCCTCACCCAGGCGGGCTATGAGCGCGAAAACCTCATCATCTCGCGCATGGCGGCGGTCTATAGCTATGCGTTTTACCTCATCGGCAAGTACGATTTCGGCGTTGACCATGTGCCGTTGCGAAAGGTCATTTCGCGCTGGTTTTTCGCCTGCGCCCTGACTGCCCGCTACAGCAGCTCACCTGAAACGGACATGGAAAAGGACTTAGCTGCCTTGCGAGGCCTGAGCACCGCCGGGCAGTTTGTGGACTATCTGGAAGAACAGATGGCCCTAACCCTGACGCCGGACTACTGGACCATCACTCTGCCGGGGAAGATGGCGACCTCCGCCGCCCGAAGCCCCGAATTGGCCGCGTATTTCGCCTCGCTGAACCTGCTGGACGCCCATGTTCTTTTTTCAAAGGTCAAGGTGTCGAGCCTCATGGCCCCCGGACTCCAACCGAGCAAAGCGCTTCTGGACAGGCACCATCTTTTCCCCAAGGGCTATCTGAAAAAGCACGGCATCACGGCGGTGCGACAGACGAACCAGATAGCCAACATGGCGCTCCTGGAATGGCCGCAGAACATCACCATCAGCGACGACGCGCCGCACGAGTATGTGCCCCGCATCCGAGAGCAGGGGCTTTTCAGCGACAAGGAATGGGCGGACTTCTCCACCTGGCACGCCCTGCCGAAAAACTGGGAACATATGGAGTACGAGGAATTTCTCGCCGCGCGGCGGGTTGCCATGGCACAAATCATTCGGGAGGGCTTTGAGCATATTTGAAGGGGGGGTGTGGACCATCCAGAAGCGACGCACGCTTCTTGCTTAGATGAAGATTGCGCCATGAGCACCAAGCCCGAAACAATATTTCAGGAACACTGGCGGCGATTTTTTCTGCTGCCGCAGGTGGACGCCTCGGCGGTGCGCCAGGTTTCCGGGGCCTTGTACTGGAACGACCAGCTGCTCTGGAGTCTGGGCGTCATCCCGTGGGGATCGTGGCGTCTGCCTTTCCAGAAAAGCGTTCACCGCCTCTTGCATGAGGCGCTGCCATTCGACGCGCCGCGCCTCTACGCAGCCATCAATACGGCGCTGGCCACCGCGCAGGGGGATTTTCTCTCGCCGCCCACGGAGGCGGACAAGCAAAGCCTTGTGCAACGTGTGGAACAGTTCTGCGAAGGGGAGACGGCCGCGCATCTCCTCCGGCAAATTCAGGCTGTCACGCCCCAGCAACCTGTTTTTGGAAACGCCGTTCTTGAGGCTCTCCTGCAACGCGTCTCCGGCAGGTATCGAAGCCGTTTCCGCCAGCGTGATAGCGCCTATTACGCCTGCCTCTTCCATTTTCGTGTTCTGGATGTGTTTCTGGAGCGCCTTGCGCCGCTCCCCGCAGGGGAGAATCAGGCGATCCGTAACTGCGTGGCTCTGATTTGCTGGCAGGCGCTCTTTGACGCCGAGCCGGAGCCGGTGCAGCTTTTCTCGGAAAAACGCCTTATGGCCGACCAGAGCCACCTCTCCGGCGAAATCTACAATTTCTGGAGCTGGCAATATACTTACAGAAACCCGGAATACCGAAAGCTCCGCGCCGTGCTTGAGCCCTTCCTCCACGGTTCAGATGCCGTTTCCATTATGCCCCGCCTGCCGGTCTCCAATCTCAAGGAATACCAGACCATCACCGGGCGACTCGAAGCAGGGGCCTGTCTGGCCCAGGAACTGTTTGCCACCTGTAATCAGGCCATCGACGCCCTGGTGGAAAAGTTCGGCTATTATCCGGCATGGCCCATCATCGACTACACTTCGGATTTCATCGTGAGCCGGATGCTCGCAGGTAAGTTCCACTATTGGGAGAGGGAAAGCCCGCCGCCCTTAGTCGAACGTGATGCGCAGTGCCAGCTCTGCCTCCGCGATGCCTCGCGCTGTACGCTGGAGGCGCGCAAGGTGCAGGAGGTTAGGGACGGCCACGGTGAGTCACCGATTTGCTCCGCCGAGTGCGTTGCCGCCGTCCAGCAGGAGGAGCAGCGCCTCTATCGGGCCGCACTCAACGAGGAGCGCGGCAGGATTCGCGCCGAGCCCTTGCACCGGATGCTCGGTCTCTGGCTCTGGGATCATTGCCAAGAATACGGTACCACTCCGGCCGAGGCCATGCGCACCCTGGAGGAGCGTCACTTCCCGGAGAGCAATTCCCACTGGCAGCCGCCCGAAACGGGCACGGGCAAAAATCTCGACTGGTACGACTTTCGGGAGCTCACCACCGCCCGGCCCACCCTCTATGCCGACTATCAGGACGCCTGCCGCTGCATTGAGGCCGCAAAATTCCTCCCCCGGCTGCGCGGCGTGAAGAAAAATCGTAACCCTGTGAAATCAAAAGACAGAAACCGAAAGTAGCAGATAAAAAACTCCTATGTTCTCTAATAAAGTGGCTTCTCTTGTACGATGGGTTAAATTACCGTTTTTAACGGCAAGAAAAATGTAATGGGGGTAATAGTATCAGCATCTGGTAAGCCCTGCGACCAAATTTCCGCTGCAGCTGTCTGCATCCCCACCAGCCCTTGAAAAAGTGAAGGGACTTCCGTTTCTTCGGGGAGTTTTTCAGATGGATGGCTTTCCATTATGCCAATCAACTGGCAAGGTATCATGGATGCCTTATATCTGAAAAAAAGTGATAAACTGTCCTCAGTAAAATCGCTACGCTTCATATAACCCGTCAAAAAATTTTCTGTTTCTGTTTTAAAAATAAATCGGCAATTATCACTACCGGTTTTTAAAAAGTTTTTCATTATGCCAGTAAGCGCATTTTTTTGCTTTCTCTCCATTGTTTTTAAATTCTGTGCAATCGCTCCCTCAAGAAATGGCAGAAGGGGCTCGAGGCTGGTAGCTTCAAGCTCTTTTGGGAAAAAAAGAAGGGAACCTTTTACGTTAATAATATCTCCACGTTCTGCCTCAGATAAATTTGTTTTCGCGGCGGGCCCAAGTTTTTCGAGAACATCCAAGATAACAGTATCATGGGGGATCATTGTTTCCTGGCGTCCCCTCGAAGCGCGGACTGTGCTGTTACCCTTGGTTGTAATCCCAAACTCGCCTTTGGCAACAAGTGCGGAAACAGTCGCTTCTCCTTTACCCGCTACGTCAAGCGAATTATCTTCGCTTCCTGCCTCAGTAGTTGCTATTTCCTTGATAAGGCCGGAAAACAACTGCGCGTAAAGGGAATTAATCAACTCTCTGTCTTTATAATAAAAAAGAACCGTTGCCATCAGTTTTCCTCGTACCATTTTTAATTTTTTTACGCAGCTCGACATTTTTTTGAGTTGTAATCTGGAAGTTTTCCTTTATATCCGAAAATATATGATGAGCCTGAGCAGTGATCAGTATCGCCTCTTCCGCACAGGCTTCGATTCTCTCCTCATCACTTTTAGGGTTTGGGGGGACAGCGTGGTGCTCATTCGCCATTTTTTCTCTACCTTAGGGTATGTGAAGAGTGAATTTAATCCTGCATCTCATAGATAGCTGTTTTCCACAGAAGATTCAAGCCGTCCACTCATATGGTTAAAATTTTATTCTCATTTTTCCTGCGAATTCCGACCGCCAGCATTGCGAAGTGGCTAACAATCTGAAATAGGACGGATGCTACAGCGTAAATATGGATATTTCCCAGTAATGCACGAGCATCCCATCTAGAGATATGGCGACAAAGAATGGGGGGATTCTCCAAGGCTTTTGTTGAAGGCCGTAAAACTGTTTTGAAACTGGAGGAGGGAGCAAAAAAGACTTGCCATTCTATGTATGAGTTTCACAAGCTACTGAAGCTATTCTGGCGAGCATAGCTTTGGCATCAAGGAGTCACTCCCTGTGATTAACAGTTCTGTCTCTATAGGCAACTTGGTTAGTGCAGCGGAAAATCCAAGGCCATAGTGATTGTTGTCGTTATGAAGCGTGTTGTTGTCACCCAGACCGACGGTTGAATCATTAGTGCCGTATATATGGCTTTGGGAATCGTTTCTTCAACAGACACCCTCACGCGTTGGGCTATTGCGGTGATGAACATCCCAGTGATGTGGCGAATTCGCCGAAGGATTGGCTCCCTGGATCATGCATGGTAGAATTGCGACCGCCGTCACAACTTATGCCGACTATCAGGACGCCTGCCGCTGCATCGAGGCCGCAAAATTCTTGCCTCGGCTGCGTGGCATGAAGAAAGAACGTAACCCTGTGAAATCAAAAGCTGAAAACCGAAAGTAGCAGATAAAAAAATGACGTTTTTCGCGCTGATTCGTTCTTTTTCGTATCTGGGATAGGAAAAAATACGGGCCTTGCTCATGCTGTGAGCCACAAAGGAGGTTCACAACATGAAGCGTCACAACCCTGGCCTTAAGAAATCGGCTCCGCTCGCGCAGCTCGCCGACGATCCCTACCACATCCTGCTCAACGAAAAGCAAGCTGCCGCCTATCTCGGCCTCACCGACCGCACCCTCCAGCAGCGGCGCTATCTCTCGCAGCCGCCCGTCTATATCAAGCTGCCCGGCAGCAACGCCGTGCGCTACCGGCTCTCAGATCTCATGGCCTTTGTGGCAGCCGGGGAAGTTCCCCTGCCGTAGCAGATACGGAGACAGCCATGAACCGCGGCATGAATTCGCCCGCGTATTCCGGCGCGCTGCTGTGGAGCCAGGCGTGCGGCCCGGCGCGGAATCGTCCGTGCAGCCGGGCGTGTATGCAGACCGGCGCGGATGCGGGCATACAGCCTTCCACGGAGACGCCCGCGAAGACGGCCTCGCGGAAAGCCCGCTGTCCGCTCGGTTTTTCAGAAATGCAGATCGCCATCCTGAGCCTGCTCAAAGCGCAGCCGCCGCTCATTGCCTACTGGCAGATCGCCGAGGCCATCACTCGCCTGTATGGCCTCGATGCAACGGAGGGCGCGGTGCGCGGCGCGCTGGAACGGCTCGGCAAGCGGGGCTTCCTTGTCCGCAGCCGTTGTGCGACGGGCAGGGCGCAAGGCAATCGTTATGCGTTTTCGTCGGATCCGTGCCCGCATATCTCCCCGCCGAGCTTTCCAGAGCCGGGCGCGGAGACGCCCACGGAGGCGGCCACGCCCACGGGGGAAAATCCCATGTCCTCTTTTCTTAAAGAGAAGACAGACAGAAGAAATCTCTCTGTCTTTTCTGAGGAGCAAGCTGCGCCCTCGGCCAGCCAGCGGCTGGAGTTCTTGTGCGAGGAAGATATCGCGTTCCATTGGCCCAACCTGTCGAAGATCGGTTTCGGCACCTGCCAGATTCGCCAGATTCTTGGGTGCCTTTTTCAGGTCGGCCTGGGGGCGGAAAATCTGGCGCAAGGTCTCACCCATGCCGAGTGGGAACTGGAGCAGGGAGCCATGCGCGACAAAAATGGCGAGCCGGTTTCACATCCCCTTAATTGGGTGCTCAGTTCGCTGGCCCGGACCGGATATCACCGCAGGCCGCAGGGCTATGTCTCGCCGCAGGAACAGGCGAAAAGGGACGCCGCCTCCGAGGGGGAACGCCTGAAAATCGCGCGCGAGGAACGCAAAAATTCCGCGTTCGAGGCGTGGCGTTCCGGGCTTTCGCCGAAAGAGAAAAGGGCCATTGTCGCGCCGGAGAACCGCGCCTTTCCCATGCCGGAAGACACAGCCCTCCGCCAGCATTTTCTCCGCGAAATCTGGCCGGTTCTTCTGAAAAACGGAGTACACTTTTCAGCGGAAATTTTCCCGCAAACGCGAGGCACAATCGAGGCGAAAAGCTGAGTTCCAAGTCCCCCGGTATTTTCTGGCAGGATGGGAGCCGTAATACGTCTCCATCCTGCCAGAGGGAAATCCCTCTGGACTCCCGGGCCGCTCGGCGCTGCGCTTCTCACGTCCAAAAGGCAAAAAAGAGTGAGCCATGAACCACCGAACCACACGACCGCGCTATGCGGAAAACCAGTTGCTGACTCTGCGCGTCACGCCGGAAGAAAAAACGCGATTGCGGGAAAAAGCGGAGGTCATCGGCGTGTCGCTTTCCGAATATGCTCGATCAAAAATTTTTGGCGGCAGGCCGATTATCCCGCGCACGGACGAGTGGACCATCCGCGAGCTGCGGCGCATGGGCGGTCTGCTGAAACATCATTTTTCGACCCTGCGGGAAGCGAAAGTCAGCGCGGAATTTTTGCTGCTCCACGAAAAACTTTTGCACGCCATCACGGAAAAAATTGACTCCATCGGAGCGGCCCATCATGATCGTGAAGAAGATCAAAACTAAAAAATGTTCCAAGCCAAAAGCGCGGCAAATCGCCGACCTGGTGGACTACATCCGGCAGCCGAAAGGGGGCCAGAGCGCCGAAAAAGTCGAGCATTCCGGCAGCCGGAATTTTCTCGCTTCGCGTCACGAGGGCCAGCGCCTGGAAATGATCGCCCTGGCGACAGAGAGCGTCCATTCGCGGATGCCGGTTTCGCACTATGTGTTCTCCTGGAGGGCGGGCGAGCAGCCCACGGCCGCTCAGGTGGACGAGCTCGTGGACATCTTTCTCAGGGAGCTGGGCCTTGAGGGTTGCCAGACCGTGTACGGGCTGCACTGGAACACGGACAATTATCATGTCCACATCGCCGTCAACCGGCTGCACCCGGTCACCATGAAGGTCATCGACCCCAATAACGGTTTTGACATCGAAGCCGCGCACAAGGTTCTGGCGCTGGTGGAGCACCGGCAGGGCTGGACGCCCGAAGCCCATGCCCGTTACGAGGTGGACGAGGGCGGCCAGGTGGTGCCGCGCCCGCGCAGGCGCGGGCATAGGCTCACGCAGGCTGCCAGGGATGTTGAGTGCTCCACAGGGGAAAAGTCGGCCCAGCGGGTGGCGCATGAACTCGGGCACAAAATTCTCGCCACGGCGGAAACCTGGGCGGAGCTCCACGCCAGACTTGCGGAAGTGGGACTGCGTTTTGAGCGCAAGGGTTCCGGGGCCATCATTTTCGTGGGCGATGTAGCAGTCAAGGCGTCTTCGGTGGACAAGGCGTTCAGCCTTGGCAAATTGCAGAAAAGGCTGGGGGAATTCGTGGCGGGAGACTATGGGAAGGTGGTGTCCGCGCCACAGCCGGAGCCCGTGAGCCCCGTCAACCAAAAGCTCTGGCGGAAATATCAGGAGGACTGTGCGGCCCTGGCGGCAAGCGACAAGCCTGAGGAGCCTGCCGAACTTGATGCCGCGCTTGCACGGAAGAAAAAGGAGCAACGCCAGGAGCAGTCAACCTTGCATGAACGCTTTCAGGGCTACCCGCGCTATATCCTGAACATCGCCAGGCATTTTCTTAAGCGCCAGCAGCGGAAGGAATTGCGCCAGCTGCGGCGCGAGCTGCCCAAGAGGAAACCGCCGCGCCGCCCGCGCTTTGAGGACTGGCTGCGCGAACACGGTTTTGTCTATCAGGCGCATCGTTGGCGCTACCGAAAGGCGCTTGAGGCGCTCCCACCGGAATTTCGCGGAAGGCCCACCGTGCAGCCACAGCCGACCTGGGATCCTCGCGCCGCATACGCGGCTTATGGCCGCGCCATTCTCCAGGCTTCCCCGAATGTGACACCAGATCGCTTCAATGCTTCCATTGCCTACCAAATGCGTAAAGTCGGTTTTCCGCCAAAGGTGGTGGAGGAGATGCTTTTTCAGTGCGCGCACCAAGCTTGGAAAAATCCCCCGGACAGGGACTGGCGGCGCTACGCGCACCGCATGGTGGCCTACGTTTTCGGCATTGAAGGAGATACATCCGTTGCGCGCGAGCTGGCCGTCAAAGCCGGGAAGTTGCCGAAACCAGAAATGGCAGAGACACAGCCCCGCACCAATGAAGGCTATCAGCCGGTCGATTCAAAGGCTGAGGAGGAGCGCGATACCCAACGGCCCGCTCGCCGGACAAGGATGCGGTGAAATGCATCTTGGTATGAGTCAAGCCAGATTACGAAACCTGGGCTGCCAACCTTTTCCTCAACGATAGAATAATTCGTTGAGGTGAGTCAGGAATGGACGGCCACATGCCCGTTCCTTGGAGAATCTTCGTGAATCCCTATAGGAGCCTTTATTTCTCAACCAGCCTTTGTAGGTTTTGTGGGTCTGGGACGTATTGCTTGTACTGCTCCCACTGGCGCAGCATTTCTTCGGTGGACAAGCGGAACTTGTAAACCCTATTGTGCTTGTCCATTGACCCCTCCCCCAAAAACAGATCCATTGAAAAGTTAGTGTTCCTGGCATAGGAGCACTGCATGAAACGGAGTCGATTCAGCGAAGAGCAGATCATCGGTATCTTGCGCCAGGCAGAG
>JAAUYX010000031.1 GCA_014804905.1 Desulfovibrio sp.
AGCGAGGAGGACATCTTCGCCGCCTCGGCCATCGACCCCTGGTTCATCCGCCAGCTCAAGGACATCGTGGACATGGAGGCCAAAATCCGCGATTTCGGCCTCGCCAACGACATGACGCCGGGTAACCCGGAGCTTGCCGAAATCCTCCGCGTCGCCAAGGAATACGGCTTTTCCGACCGCCAGCTCGCCGAAATGTGGAAACGCCCCGAGGCGGACATCCGGCGCCTGCGCAAGGATTTCGGCATCCTGCCCACCTATTATCTCGTGGATACCTGCGCGGCCGAGTTCGAGGCCTACACCCCCTATTTCTACTCCACCTACGAGACCGGGGACGAGATGCAGGTGAGCGACCGCCGCAAGGTGCTCATCCTCGGCGGCGGCCCCAACCGCATCGGCCAAGGCATCGAGTTCGACTACTGCTGCTGCCACGCCTCCTTCGCGCTGCGCGACGCGGGCATCATGGCCATCATGGTCAATTCCAATCCCGAAACCGTCTCCACGGACTATGACACGTCCGACCGGCTCTATTTCGAGCCGCTCACCTTCGAGGACGTGATGAACATCGTGGAGAAGGAAAAGCCCGAGGGCGTCATCGTGCAGTTCGGCGGCCAGACGCCGCTTAATCTGGCCGTGCCGCTCATGCGCGCGGGCGTGCCCATCCTCGGCACCTCGCCGGACGCCATCGACCGCGCGGAGGACCGCGAGCGCTTCCAGGCGCTCATCGAGAAACTGGGCCTCCTCCAGCCGCCCAACGGCACGGCCATGGATTTGGAACAAGCTCTCGAAGTGGCCGAGCGCATCACCTACCCCGTGGTGGTGCGGCCGAGCTATGTGCTCGGCGGCCGGGCCATGGCCGTGGTCTATGACGCCGCGGAGCTCACGGACTATTTCCGCGAGCAGGTGCCGGAAAAGCCCGAGCACCCCATCCTCATCGACAAGTTCCTCGAGCACGCCATCGAGGTGGACGTGGACGCCCTCTCGGACGGCAACGAGGTCTATGTGGCCGGCATCATGGAGCACATCGAGGAGGCGGGCATCCACTCCGGCGACTCGGCCTGCGTGCTCCCCTCCTTCTCGCTCTCCTACGACCATGTGGCGAACATCGCCGCCCAGGCCGAGGCGCTGGCCCGCGAGCTCAAGGTGGTGGGCCTNATGAACATCCAGTTCGCCATCAAGGGGGACGACATCTANATCCTCGAGGTCAATCCCCGCGCCTCGCGCACNGCGCCCTTCGTCTCCAAGGCCACNGGNGTGCCGCTGCCCTATCTNGCNACNCAGGTNATGCTNGGCAAGACCCTNGACGAGCTCGACCCCTGGAGCCTCNGGCGCGGCGGCTTCACCTGCGTCAAGGAAGCGGTNATGCCCTTCCAGCGCTTNCCNGGNGTGGACATCATCCTNGGNCCCGAGATGCACTCCACGGGCGAGGTCATGGGCATGGGCGCGGACTTCGCCGAGGCCTTCCTCAAGAGCCAGATNGCGGCCGGGCAAAGGCCGCCGCGCTCGGGCAAGGTGTTCCTCTCGGTCAATGACCGCGACAAGCCCTATGTGGCCGAAGTGGCGCGNCTTTTCGCGGACCNGGGCTTCGAGCTGCTCGCCACGCGCGGCACGGCGAAAGTCCTGCGCGAGGGCGGCCTTGNGGTGGAGGAAGTGCGCAAGGTCTATGAGGGNNGGCCCAATATCGTGGANNTGCTCATCAANCACGAGGTGGCGCTCGTCATCAANACGGCCTCNGGCAAGAACACGGCCAAGGATTCCAAGGCCATCCGGCGCGCCACCCTCACCTGGAAGGTGCCCTACTGCACCACCCTTGCCGCGGCNCGGGCCACGGCCACGGCGCTGGCCGCCGGGCGCGACGTGGACCATGTGGAAACCCTTCAGGAATACTATGCGCGGGATGCGCGGGGGCAGGAATGAAAGCGGTCCTGGTGCTGGAAGACGGCTTCNCGCTGGAGGGGCAGTCCTTCACGGGNGATTTTGAAACGGGCGGTGAGGTCATCTTCACCACGGGCATGACNGGCTANCAGGAGGTGCTCACCGACCCCTCCTATACCGGGCAGNTGGTCTGCATGACCTACCCGCTCATGGGCAATTACGGCATCACCGCCGAAGACATGGAATCNGCCGGCNTCCACGCCGNGGCCTTCCTCGTCAAGGANTGCTGCAANGAGCCCTCCAACTGGCGCTCCACCATGTCCCTGCCGGACTTTCTCATGAAGCACGGCACGCCGGGCGTGGANGGNCTGGACACGCGNGCGCTCACGCGGCANNTGCGCCTCAACGGCGCCATGCGCGGCATCATCTCCACGCGCGANNNGGACAAGGAGGCCCTGCGCGAAAAGGCGCTNGGGCTCCCNACCATGAAGGGGCGCAACCTCGTGCCNCGCGTGGCCGCNACNGAGCCCTANGCCTGGTATGACAACGCGCCGCAAGCCGTGAGCCTTGCGCCGGACGGCTCCTATGCCTGGCGCGGCACCGGGCTTCCGCTCATCGTCTATGANTACGGCATCAAGTGGAACATCCTGCGCCACCTCGTGGCCGCGGGCTTCGAGCCGCTGGCCGTGCCGCCGGGCTTCANNCCNCAGGCCGTGCGGGCCACNGGCGNNCGNGCGGTNTTNCTCTCCAACGGGCCCGGCGACCCNGCCACCCTCGGCGAGGANATCGCCATCGTGCGCGAGCTCTGCCGCGACATGCCNGTNACGGGCATCTGCCTCGGNCACCAGATCATCGGCCANGCNCTNGGCGCGCATACGGAAAAGCTCAAGTTCGGGCANCACGGNTGCAATCACCCGGTCAAGGACCTGACCACNGGCAAGATCGAGATNTCNTCCCAGAACCACGGCTTCCANGTGGTGCTGGACGGCGTGGCCGACGTGGAGGCGACCCACGTCAACCTCAACGACCACACCCTCGAGGGGCTCCGGCACACGAAGCTCCCCATCATGAGCCTGCAATACCACCCGGAGGCCGCNGCGGGCCCGCGCGACGGCAACCACCTCTTCCACCGCTTCCGGGAGATGATCGGCAAGGCCACGGGCAACTGACGGCGNTGCGGCGCCCNCGNGAAAGGGCTTTACACCCGCGNNNGGCATAGTCTAGACTCNGNCCTTACGGAAAACATCNNNATTCCGCACAAGCGGCAACCCTTCGGGGTTGCCGCTTGCTTTGCGCCACAGAAATCACGGGGCAGCCAGGGGCGCCCGCAGCATTTGCGAGGATTGCATGGACGTTTTCGACCAGGCCACGGAACTGGAACGCATGGACAGGGAATCCGCCCTGGTGCGGGCGCGCGCCACCATGGACCGGGGCGGCCCTGAGTGGATAGACGGCGTGGCCTGCTGCCGGGAGTGCGGCGAGCCCATCCCGCAGAAGCGCCTGGACGCGCTCCCGGGCGTGGGCCTGTGCCGCGCCTGCCAGGAGGAGCGCGAACAGGGGATGCACTAGGAGCGCCACGATGCAGAAGAGAGTATGCTTCACGAAGCAGTTAAAAGATCTTCCTTTAATCCGTCTGAAGCGAAGCGGAAGACGGGTGCTGGTGCCGGAAGAATCCTAAAAAATAAGATTTTTCGCTGCTGGCAAGGAAGACAAAAATTTCCGAAGGGAGTGTACTCAAGTACTCGACCGAGGAAATTTTTTTCTGACTCAGCCAGCAGCGAAAAGGCTGTTTTTGACGGATAATTTCGGCATTACACAGAAGCCCCACCACACTGCAAGCTCGAAAGAACACCCAAACCACCACTAAAGGAAGTCGCATTCCCGCCGATAAGACGCGGAGAAGGAGTACCTCCATGCCGCGATTCCCTCATATCCTCGCCCCCCTGCTCCTGCTGGCCCTGTGCCTTGCCACGGGGCAGGCCCTCGCCGCCACTTCCATGAACATGACGGGCTATGACGCAGGGCCGGCCATCATCACGCCGCCCACGCCGCAGAACCCGGTGCAGCTGCCCCCGCAGCTTCCGGCCTACTTGCCCAATGGCGCCGTCAACCTTGACGAGGCCTGGATTCAGGACGGCGGCGCGCGCCTTTACTGGAACACCCTGCTCATCCCCCGCCAGCTGAAAATGGCCGGGGCAACCTGGGTGGACCCGGCGCTCGTGCCGCCGCTCTTCGCGCCGCAGCAGCCAAAGCAGCCGCGCAAGCGCTGGCGCGCCCCGCGCAAGGCCGCTGCCAAGCCCGTCACCACCGTCAAAGTTCCCGAGGGCGTGGGCTCCACGGCGCTCATCTGCGTGCCCGCGGCCCCGGGCACGGTCACGCTGCCGCTCACCGAGAGCCAGACGCCGGTTGCCCAGACGCCGAGGCCCCAAACGCCCGCCTCGCCTGTCACGGCAGCCCCCGCCGCCCCGGCGGAACCGGCCAAGGCCGCGGCGGCAGCCCCCGCCGCGCCTGCCGCGCCGCGAGCGCCCGCAGCCCAGGCCCCCACGGAGCCCGTGCCCATCCCGCCGCTTCAGTAAGTGCGGAAGATACCGGCACTTTTCCGGCCTTGCGTCTTTGCGGCGACATTCCCCCGCGGCCTGCCCGTGCTTGACGCGGGGCCTTTCGCCGTGTATGTAGCCCCATTCGGCACAGTGCCAGCGCGCGACCCGGCGCCGCTCCCCACGGACATGGGGCGCGGCCCTCTCTCGCCGAAACCCGCCGGGAGTGCGCGCCCATCCATCCTCTGAAGGGAGCTGACCATGAAAAGGACATACCAGCCGAGCAAGATTCGCCGCGCCCGCAGGCACGGCTTCCTCGCGCGCATGGCCACGCCCGGCGGCCGCGCCATCATCCGCCGCCGCCGCGCCAAGGGCCGCAAGCGCCTGGCCCCCTAGTCCCGGACGCGGCGGAGCACCCCGTTGCGGCCCAAGGCACAGGACGCCCCTTTTGCGGGCGGTGCCGCGTCGTATCCCAAGGAAGCGAGGGTACGGCGCAGGCCGGAATTTAATGCCTGCTATGAGCGCGGGCGCCGCCTCCACAGCCCGCATTTCCTGCTGTTTTGGCTGCCGGGGGCGGAAGGCCGGGCACGGACGGGCATGGCGGTTTCCCGCAAGGTGGGCGACGCGGTGACGCGCAACCGCGTGAAGCGCCTGTTGCGGGAATTTTTCCGTCTCCACGCCAGCGCGCTTCCCGCGGGGGACCTCGTGGCCGTGGCCAGGCGCCATGCGGGCGGGGCCCGGCTGGACCTCGCCGCCGTTACCGGGGAGCTGTTGCCGCTTCTGGAACGGCCGCGCAAGCCCCGTGGGGCACAGTGCGGGGGCGGGGGGCGCGCGCCCGCGCCAAAGGCGGCCTCGTGACAGGTCTTGTCCGCAGGCTCTGCGTCCTGCCCATCCGCCTCTACCAGTGCTGCATTTCGCCGATCCTGCCCCCGGCATGCCGCTTCACGCCCACCTGTTCCGCCTATGCCGCCGAGGCCATCCTCACGCACGGCATCGCGCGCGGCAGCTGGCTGGCGCTCCGGCGGCTCATCCGCTGCCATCCCTGGGGCGGTTCGGGCTATGACCCTGTGCCACCCCCAAGACGTCGCCCCGGCGACCCGCCTTCGCCCGAGGAGTAGACCCTTCCATGCAGGACAACAAAAATCTTATCCTGGCCATCGTTCTCTGCCTCGTCATCCTTTTCGGCTGGGGCCATGTGGCCGAATACATGGGCTGGGTGTCCAAGCCCGACCCGGCCCAGGTGGCGGAGAAGCAGGAAAACGCCCGCAAGGAGGCCGAACAGGCCGAGGCGCGCAAGGCCGAGGCCGCGCGCACAGCGACGCTCCCCACGTTCACCCCCTCGCCGGGGCGCGACGTGAGCGTGGATTCGCCGCTCTACAAGGCGGTGCTCTATTCCGGCGGCGGGCCCCTGCGCTCCTGGGAGCTCAAGAAATACCAGGCCGGCCTCGCGCCGGATTCGCCGCTCGTCAACCTGGTGGACGAGCGCACGGCCGCCGTGGCCCCGCTCGGTCTCGTCATCAACGGGCAGCCCTCGTGGAGCACGGGCCAATGGGCGCTGGAGGGCGAAAACGGCCTCACGCTCGAGGCCGGACAGACCGGCACCCTGCGCATCACGGGCATGGTGGACAATCTGCGCGTCATCCGCGAGCTCACCTTCAGCGGCGACACCTACCTCATCAAGGAAAAGATTCGCCTCGTCAACGCCGGGGAGCAGGCGCGCAGCGTGCGCGTGGGCGCCACGGCGGCGCTCGATTCCAGCATCGCCACCGGCAGCCAGTACGACTCCATGCGCATCGCCTGGGACGAGAACGGCAGCGTGGACGAGGAATCCTCGGGCAAGACCCTCGGCACCACCGGCGTGCAGGCCACGGGCAAGATTTGGTGGGGCGGCCCCATGAGCACCTATTTCCTCGCCGCGGTGCTGCCCGGCGACCCGGATTCCGTGACGGTCAAGGGCGTCACGCAGAACACGGTCTTTCGCGCCGCCGTGGAGGAGCCGGAGCTTCTGCTTGCCCCCGGCGAGGAGCGCGAGCTCTCCTATTCCTACTGGTTCGGGCCCAAGGTGCGCTCGGAGCTCGAGGCGGTGAGCGACCAGCTCGCCCGGAGCATCCAGCTCGGCTTTTTCAGCGTCATCGCCAAGGGCCTGCTCTGGCTGCTCGAGTTCTTCCACGGCTTCGTCCACAACTGGGGCGTGGCCATCATCTTCCTTACGCTGTTCATCAAGGCGGTGTTCTGGCCGCTCACGGCCAAGAGCTACGCCTCCATGGAAAAGATGAAGCAGCTCCAGCCCATGATGCTGGCCATCCGCGAGAAGTACAAGGGCAACCGCGAGGAGATGAACAAGGAGGTCATGGCGCT
>JAAUYX010000032.1 GCA_014804905.1 Desulfovibrio sp.
CTCTGCCTGGCGCAAGATACCGATGATCTGCTCTTCGCTGAATCGACTCCGTTTCATGCAGTGCTCCTATGCCAGGAACACTAACTTTTCAATGGATCTGTTTTTGGGGGAGGGGTCAAGCAGTCCACGAGGACCTTGAGCCCGATGGGCGCAATGCCTTCTTGCGACAGCTCCGGTGCAAACGACGCCGCCACCATGAAGGCGTCCCCGTCGGGTACGGCAAACGCGTGGGAGCGGGACTCCAGACCGCGCATAAGCAGGATGAAATCCCTGTCCAGCGCAGCACCGGGCTCCAGCGATACGGTAAAGCCGTTCTCCCGCGGCCGAATGTCGACGCGGTGGCTCGGGCAGCTCACGTCACCTTGCGCCATGTCGCCCACAAGCTCCAGCTCCAGGGCGAAGGGATAGCGCGCACGGGCGTCCACCCTGGCCGATTCATGCGGCGCAAGGCCGCCCGCGCAGTGCGGGTCGCCATAGCGCTCGCCGATGACCGTGGGGATGCACAGGCGCACCTGACCCTGCTCAAAGCGCAGCAGCCGGGCGCAGTGTAGCTCCACCACGACCTTCTCCCCGGCCTTGATATTGCCGAGGTTCGCCGTGTATAGGCCCGGCGCCGACTGCTGCACCATGATGGCCGCGTCGCCCTCGGCCACGGCCGCCTCGTACTTTTGCTCGGCGTCGGCTTTTTTCACCACTTCGCCGATAAGGCGCGCTTCGCCGATGGTCGCCTCCAGGCCCAGGAGCGCCGTGCCCCAGCCCAGCGGGAAGGTGTAGATGATTTCCAGGGCCTTGTCCGTGTCATTGACATATTCCTGGCGGATGGTGGACGAGAACAGCAGGCCCTCCACCCGGCCGGAAATGGCTACGGACTTGAGGGAAATGCGGTCGCCGCCCGCGGACTCCATGGAGCCGAAGGGATAGGGCTCGTCAATGACCGGGGCGGCGTGGGGCGCGGCGCCGGGGCCGTCCTCCCGGCTCCCGGCAGTCCCGCGCGCGGGCCGCTGGCCCTTGAGGGACGCTTCCCGCGCCTTTTGGGCTTTGCGCTCCTGTATCAATTTCCACATGGCATAAATCAGGGCCGCGCCCCCGGCAAGTTTGCCCAGCTTGCCGAGCTTTCCCGGCAGGGGAAAGCGGGGATAGGGCCAGCCCGGGGGAATGGGCGGGAAGGGAGGGAATGGCGGAATGGGGAACATGTGCTGCCTCCTGTTTGGTGAGAATGGCGGGCGTGGCTCTTGAAGAGAGAGGTCCGCTTTTTTCGCCGGATGCTCGTGTCCTGCTGCCTCATGCGGTGACGCCGGCGCCCGTGCAAGCCACAGTAGCGGAGGGAAATTCCATCAGACGGAAACTTGAAAAAAATTTTAAAATTTCCTGACGTGGGGGTTATGTGGAGGGCGGATTGTCCCGCAAGGCATCAAGGGCGCCACGCGTGCCGTAACGCGGGCAACGGCCGGACTCTCCCCACGCGCTTTGCGGCGACAAAACGAGAAGAAGGATGACGGCAAGGTCATCCTTCTTCTCCATAACGAAAGCGCCAAAGGGCGTTGCACCGCTTCGGGGAGGCGGGGGCGCCCCCGCGCAGTGCCCCTCATTTTCTTTTCAAGACGCGCCGCTCTCCTTTCTCGTGCCGTGTGAGGGCATTCGGGTCTCAGACAGCGGGCCGGGCCCTCTTCCGAAGCGCCTAGAGGCCCAGGCTTTCCGTAAAGGCCTTTGTCGCACCATCGCGGAAGCACAAGACAGCCAGATAGAGCATCAGGGGAATGGTTTTTCTGCTGGCCGGCCCGAGGAGGTCGAGCAGCAGCTACAGTGTGGTCACCCCCAGACCACGGGGTTGATCCATTCCACCGGAACAGCAAACTTGGAGAATATCTGCATCAGGATTGCTTCAGCGGCCTGCCTTCCTATAAAGGGTGCGATTATGGATATGAGGAGTGCCTGGATTACGACGGGGCCGCTCCCGCCTTGCAGGAGCGGAAGCAAACCCGCAAGCAACATTTCCCGGTTGTTGATGACCTTCTCCAGGATTTCCTCAAGATGGTGCTTTTCAAAGCCCATTTCCTTCAGGATTTCGCGTTTCCGCTCATCGGAAAGGCTTGAAAACTGTTTGTCCAGCACCTTGCCGGCAAATATTTCCAGACGCGATTCCAAGGTGTGGGCCGTGCTTATGTCCAGCTTGAGGAGCTTGCACAAGTCATCAATGATTTCATCCACGCTCACGCCAGCGGGGTCATATCCCCGCAGTTTCCGTGTCATCTAGGCGACATCATTGCTGCCGAGGTAGCGGATTTCCTTTTCGATCTTGTGGTTCAAGACGCGTGGCATGGGGCCTTCCCCTTCCCAGCTCTCCAGGAGTTCCTTCAGGCCGTCGCCATCCGCCCCCGGACCCTCCATTACCGAAATCAAAATTCGGCATCTTCCTTGGTGCAGCGGTTCAACAGTGAAGTAAGCTTGTAACCTATGAATTTCCTCCCGTGGTTTGATTCCTGCTCCTGATCTGTTCCGTCATGTTGCAGCGGCGCTCCCCATTGCCGCGTACCGGATGCCGCTTCCCGCGTTGCCGGCGGCGCGGTCACTCCCGGCAAGGCTCGGGGTCGGGCGCCCTCGCCTGCGGAAATCGGCAAGATAACTTTTACATCATTTTTTATTTACGTACTGGATTGACCTCCTTCTGGCAACATATTTTACAGGGATGCCATGAATATCAAAGAAATTTTGTGCGAAAATATCGTCAAGCGCCGCAAGAAGATCGGCCTGAGCCAGGCCGCTCTCGCCGAGCGCCTTCAAATCACCCCGGAGGCCATGACGCGCATAGAAAAAGGCCACATTTCCCCCAAAATTTCCCGCCTCGAGAGCATAGCCAGAAATCTCCACTGTAGCGTACCGGCTCTCTTCCGCCATTATTCCGAGGGGAAAACCGACAACGCCTCCATCATTCTCGACGCCCTTTCAGGCCTCTCCGAGGATGCGCAAACTTCCATCATCAATCTTGTCCTCGAAGCCTCACGGGCCATGCAGCGGCAATCCAAGGACTGACGGCCCGCACGTCGTCAGCGTCCCGCGTACCATGCCTTGCCCTCCACGCGGCGCGCCGCGGTGTGCTCGGACCCAGGCTTTTTTGGAAAACATACAACCGCTGAAAAAATTTTCCATAAAAAGAACTCCCCTCCAGTCCACCCACCTATGGACTGGAGGGGAGTTTTTACAGCGTGAGTTCTGGCATCACAAAAAAGACAAACTGCACCGAGGGTCTTACTCATGACCTCTTGAGCCGGCAATGGTACGCCAGGTCCCTGAGATTGCCTCAGATTAATGGCCGCCAACCGCCCCCTTGTGGTCCTGGTTTCACCGACCTGTTTTTCCTCCACAGGGTCAACACATGCCGGGCACCTCTCAGGCGACATCATGCCGCTGGCGGGCATCTTTCAGCGAGACCGCCGGATACGCCCCAAAGCTCAACAATTTCTGCTTGCCCTCAAATCTGTATGCCATCCGCCACAATTTGCTGCCCTTCTCCGTCACATGGAGGTACAGGCCGCCCCCGTCAGAAAGTTTTTGCACCTTGCCGTTGGCCTTGGCGTTCCGCACAGCGGCATCGGAAAGTTTCACGTTGGTATCCTCCAAAACAGTCCAAGGGTGTCCGGCGAAACCCAGAAAAATTCACCTCCATCCAGTTGAATTCAAGGAAAATTTTTATCATGCTGGTATTTCGCCCTGCCAAAATGGCCTGGTGGTACGGGTACCCGTGAATTTACCAACCATTTTTGAGGGTGTCCATGTGGGTACTTGGATTTTGCTGGACAAAAAGAGAAGGCCGAAATCACGTTTTTTCTAGTGATTTCGGCCTTCTATGGACTATTTTGGACTTTCTGTTGGTGCCGAGGGCGGGACTCGAACCCGCACAGCAATTGCCACTACCCCCTCAAGATAGCGTGTCTACCAGTTCCACCACCTCGGCGTGAGGAATGTTCTTAGCCCGGTTCGGGAAACTTGGCAAGCATTTTTTGCGTGCCTGTTCAGGAGAAATTTCATGGGGAAAATGCGCGTCATTTGCCCGGCTTTGTCCCAGGCTGGGGCTGTTTCCGGTATGCGCCCGGCTCGCTCCCCTCTTTTCACCAGCCTTCCAGTTTGCCCTTGGATTCCCCGATTTACGCTCTTATCCCGCTTCACCCTTGACAGGGCTTTCGGGCCGGGGCATATTCGCCCGCACAAGGGGAGTAGCTGGGTTCTTGAGACCCGGACGGCGTCAACAGCATGACCTCACGGTCTGGCGTCGTCGTCGGCTTCGCCGATGAGTGAGACCTTGGCAGACATGCCGAGGTCTTTTTTGTTTTTCTGGCCCCAGCGGGGGCTCCACCGCAAGGAGAACCTATGTCCCTCCGCGCACTCAGGCCGTTCATCCTCGCCATCCTGCTGACCTTTCCCGGGCTCGCGCTCCGCGTCCTGCACCCGGACATCTCGCCGCTCATCACGGCGCTGCTCGCGGGCGTGGCCATTCTCGGCGCGTCCTTCCTGCTCACCTGGGCCTGCGAGGTGGCGCAGATGGACATCCCCCAGGCCATCGCCGTGGCCGTGGTGGCCTTTATCGCGGTGCTTCCCGAATATGCGGTGGACATGTATTTCACCTGGATGGCCGGACAGGACCCGGCCAGCGCCTATTCCCACTACGCCATCGCCAACATGACCGGGGCGAACCGGCTGCTCATCGGCGTGGGCTGGTCGGCCATCGTGCTCATTTTCGCGGCGCGCTACCACAAGGGCGTCGTCCTCCCCGACGACAAGCGCACGGATGTGCTCTTCCTCGGCATGGCGACAGTCTACGCGCTTTTCATCCCTGTCAAGGGCTCGCTCACCTGGGTGGACGGCGTGGTCCTGCTCTGCATCTATATATGGTATATTTGGATCGTGGCGCACCGCCCCTGCGCGGACGAAGAGCCGGAAGGGCCGGCGGCGGCGCTGGCGAAGCTCTCGCGCCGGACGCGCCTGACCACCATCATCTGCCTTTTTGTGTTCGCGGCGCTCGTCATCCTCTGCAATGCGGAACCCTTCAGCGAGAGCCTCGTCGCCAGCGGCAAGCTGCTCGGCGTCAATGAGTTCCTGCTCGTGCAGTGGCTCGCGCCCATCGCCTCCGAAGCGCCGGAATTCATCGTGGCGCTTATGTTCGCGTTTCGCGGCAATGCGGCTCTCGCGCTGGGGAGCCTGCTCTCCTCCAAGCTCAATCAGTGGACCCTGCTCGTGGGCATGATTCCCGGCGTTTACGCCGCCTCCTCCGGCGGATTTTATCCGCCCATAAACCTTGACAGCCACCAGTTTCAGGAAATACTACTGACGGCGGGGCAATCCCTGTTTGCCGTGGCGCTCCTGGCGGATTTGCGCCTGCACGTGCGTGAGGCCATTGCCCTGTTGACGCTCTTCGCGGGCCAGTTGCTTTCGCCCATCTATGACGCGCAGCTCGAGGCCCTGTTGGGGCTGGCGCATGACCCCCTGCGCCTGCACAATGTGTATGCGGGGCTCTATCTGGTGCTGGCCGTGGTGATCCTTATCTGGCACCGCCGCGGCGTATGGGAGCTTCGGCGCGGATTTAAGGCCTGAAGCGGCCGACCCGGCATCCCTTCCAAGCAAGAGGAAACGCCATGCAGCGTACTGCTTTCTTCCCCTTGACGCTTGTTGTGATCCTTCTGGCGGCACTGTGCTTCACCGTTGCGCGCGTGGACGCGGCAGCGCCCGCAAAAGCCGCGGGTGAAGCAAGGGCCGCCGCATCCGAGGCGGCCAAGGCCGACGCACAGGCCCAAAACGCCGCCCCAGCCGACGAGGCCAGCGTGTCACGCATCGAAAGCATCGCCCAGGACAGCCCTGCGGCCGCCCCGGAACCGGAAAACGCCGCTCCCGAACAGACCATCTATCCCGGTGTGCAGAATGTCCACCTCCAGAGCGGCGGCGACGGCACACCCAAGCTGAGCCTCAACTATCCCGCCTTCAGGGTAAAGGCCGTGGACGACGACATCCGCGCCTGGGCCGACAGCGTGATCCAGTCCTATGAGGAGGAAGTGCGCGGAAGCATCGGCCCGGACGGCGAAAAGCCGGGGAGCTACGGCGTGTGGGACCTCACGGGCATGTACAGCCTCGAGCGGCCCTCGCCCAAGGTGGTGAGCATCATCTTCAATGTGTACAGCTATACCGGCGGCGCGCACGGCAACCTTGTCATCACCTGCCGCAACTATGACCTTGCCAGCGGCAAGCGCCTGGAATTCGCCGACCTCTTCAAGGACCCGGAAAAGGCCCTGGAGCTCATGTCGGCCTTTGCCCGCCAAAGCCTCACCAGGAGCCTTGGCGAGGAGTCGGACGAAGAGATGATCCGCGAGGGCACGGCGCCTGAAATGCGCAATTTCGGCGAGCTCGCCCTCACGCCCGCGGGCGTCACCATCCAGTTCCAGCCCTATCAGGTGGGGCCGTGGTCCGCCGGGCCGCAGCAGGTGGAAATGTCTCTGGCGGACCTCGCCGCCGCCGGGCCCGAAGCTGCCGTCTGGCCTGATGTCGCGGCCGCGCCGAAGGCCGGAAAGGCGCCTGGTGACGGCGCGGCGACGCCGCCCGCCAAGGACCGCGAGAACGCCGAAAAGAGGCGCTGACGGGCGACTTTCCCCGCCACGGGCTATCCCATGTTCCCATTTCCATTCACTGCTGTGGATGCGGCTCATGTGCGGCGCATGGACCGGCGCGCGCATGGCCGTGCGCATGGGGCCGCGCCACGGCCTGCGGCAGGACGGTTGCGCTATCGCTTCCGCCGGGGAGTGGCCGCGCTCCTCTTTGTGACGGCCTGCGCCGTGACCGGGTCAAGCCTCGCCACGGCCGCGACCCCGCGCCTCTTCGCTGCCGCCACGCCGGGCGCGGCAACGGCCATACCCCAGCCTTCCCGCCCGGAGGGGGCCGCCCACCACAACCATGCCCCGGAGGCGAATGCGGCGGACGGCAAGCCCGATACGGGCGCCGCGGAAACTCTCCCCGCCACCCCGGAGGACGCGGCCGCGCAGCTTTCCGGCTCGCAGTGGCCGGGCGTCATCAACCACCTGCTGCAGATGCCCCTCCCCGGCACGCCGGCGGACCCGCAAGGGGCGGACATCCATATCGACTACCCCTCCTTCGGCGTTCCGGCGGTGGATGCGGACATCCGCGCCTGGGTGAGCGGCATTGCCAACGCCTTTGCGGCCCATCTTGACCTCAGCCGCCCGGACCTTCCTGAAGCTGGCCTCGCCGAAGCGGACCTCATGCCCCTCCACGCCCCCATGGAGGCGGATGCGCCAGCGAACCAGCACCCCACCTTCGAGCTCTGGGGCTCCTACAGCATCAGCCGCCCCTCGGACGCGGCGGTGAGCATCACCTTCGAAATTTGGAACTATGCGGGCGCGCCCCAGGGCAATCTCGACATCCTCACCCTCAATTACAGCCTCATCACCGGGCAGCGCCTGGCCTTCATGGACCTCTTTGAAAAGCCCGAGACCGCGCTTGCGCTCATGTCCGAATGGTCCCGCAAGGAGCTCGCGCCGCGCCTGGGGGCCAGTGTGCGCCAGCGGATGCTGGATGACGGCACCGCGCCCCTTGTGGAGAATTTTTCCAGCCTCACCCTGACGCCGCAAGGCATCTGCATCAATTTTCAGCCCTACCAGGTGGCGCCTTGGGCCGCGGGCGTGCAGAAGGTGGAAATGCCGCTCGAGGCCCTGCTGCCCGCCGGGCCGCTGCTGGCGCTCTGGGGGCGTTGACCTTCCGCAAAAAAGGAGCCTTTCATGAATACCGAAGAACTCCTGCGCCTCTTGGCCTGCCCCAGGTGCCTCGGCGACCTCGGCGCGCTGGAGAGCGACGGGCAGACGGCCGGATTCGCCTGTGATGCCTGCGCCGTGGTCTATCCGGTGCGCGAGCGGATACCGGTGATGCTCGTGGAGGAGGCCATCCCGCGAGACCAGTGGGACCGCCAACATCCCGGCGGCCGCGAGTTGACGCGGGGGGAGGCCTGATGCGCCTGCTCATCGCGTCCGACCTTCACGGCTCCCTCGAGAGCCTGCATTTCCTGGAGGACCGCATCCGGGAGCTTTCCCCGGACATGCTCGTGCTTCTGGGCGACCTCGTCTATCACGGGCCGCGCAATCCGCTCCCCCCAGGCTACGACACGCCGGGACTTTTGCACGACATGCCGGAGCTCGCCGCCATGCGGCCGCCCATCACCGCCGTGCGCGGCAACTGCGACGCCGAGGTGGACGTGGGCCTTTTGCCCTTCCCCATGCCGGAAAGCGCGTGGCTGGAGGTGGAGGGCTTGCGCATCTTCGCCTGCCACGGCCATCACCTGCCTGAAACGCCCCCAATCCCGGAACTCCCAGCGGGCACAGTCATCCTGCACGGGCATACGCATGTGCCGCGCGGCGAAACGCTGGACGGGCTGCACTTCTGGAATCCGGGCTCGCTGTCGCTGCCCAAGCAGGGCTTTCCCCGCAGTTACGGACTCTATGAGGACGGCGTGTTTCGGGTGCTGGACATGGAGGGACGGGAAATCCTCCGGCATCGGCCGGGGGCCTGACCAGGATGGACAGGAACAAGCCCGACTGCCCGGCCGCGCCGCCGCTCTTTGTGCCCGCGCCGGGGATTGCGGTGGTGCTCGCCTCCGGCTCGCCCCGCAGGCGGGAGCTCCTTGCCGGGTGGGGACTCTCCTTCACGGTGCGCACAGCCCCGGATGAAGTGGAACCGCGCCCCTGGCACGGAGAAGACGCTGCCGCCTATGCCCTGCGCGCCGCCCGCAGCAAGGCGGACGCCGTGCGCCGCCTGCTCGCCCCGGAGGAGGCCGCCACAAGCCTGATTTTGGCGGCGGATACCGTCGTCTGCCTTCACGGCCATATCCTCGGCAAGCCGCGGGACCGGGCCGAGGCCCTCGCCATGCTGGAGGAGCTTTCCGGCAGGACGCATACGGTGACGAGCGCCGTGGCGCTCGTCCTGCCCGCGTCGTGGCCGGGCGCAGCCGAGGAATCCTTCACGGACACGGCCAGCGTGACCTTTGCCGCCTGGCCGCGCGAGGTGCTCGAGGCCTATGCCCGCACCGGGGAGCCGGACGACAAGGCCGGGGCCTATGCCGTCCAGGGGCGCGGGGCCTTCCTGGTGGAGCGTATCGACGGCGCATGGAGCACCGTGGTGGGCCTGCCGCTCACGCCGCTGGCCGCGCTCCTGCTCCGGCGGGGGCTCATCTTCCCCGCACCATGAGCCCGTCAGCCGCATCCCTTCCGGCCAGCCTCACGAAATCCCTAAAATGAAAATGATTTTCTTTTTTCTTGACACAAGCGCCGCTTTGCGCAACTCTTGCCCCATGACGATTTGCGGTGCATGGCGGGAAAGAACACCATGCGGCACGCGCGTGCGGGCTACCCGCACGCAAGCAGAGGAGCGGTCATGAGCGAGATCATCAGTCTGCGGAAGATGAAGGTGGGCCAGCAGGGCAAGATTGCACGGGTGGAGGCTGCCGGTGAGGTCAATCGCCGCATCCGCGACATGGGGCTCATCCCCGGCGCCAAAGTCTCCGTGGTGGGGCGCGCGCCCCTCAAGGACCCGGTAGCCCTGCGCCTTTCCGGCGTGACCATCTCCCTGCGCAACCGCGAGGCTGACCACATCGCCGTGGAGCTGGCCGACAAAGCCTAAACTGCGCCGCTCCGTCACTCGGGATCGTTTCGTCCGGCCGTCGGGGGCACGCAGCCCGTGACGGCTTCCCAGAGAGCGCGGTCCGTGGCGCCCTCGGTGCTGACGAGCAGGATTGTTGACTCCGGGCCGAGTTTCAGGAGCGCACGGGCCTTGGCGGCAGCGGTCCCGTCCTCGGGTCCCGGCCGCATGAGCCAGTGGAGCAGCCCCGCGCCCACGGCGCCGGACTCCCCGGAAATCAGGGCCGGGTCTCCCGGTTCCGGGCGCGCCAAAAGGCGCATCCCCAGGCGCGCGAGATCATCCGGCACGGCGCAGGCCGCCGCAAGGCCCGGCCGTAATATGGGCCAGGCAAGACTGCTCACTTCACCGCAGGAAAGCCCGGCCATGAGTGTTTCGAGGCTGCCGGGGCAAGCCCTGGGATTTTCGTCCCCTGCCCTTACGGAGCGGAATACGCAATCCGCGGCTTGGGGCTCCACGCTCACAAAGGCCGGCTGGGGCGCTCCCGATTCCGCGAGCGCCAAGCTGAGGCTCTCCAGCACGGCGGCGGCAAAGGAGCCCACGCCGGCCTGCAAAAAAACATGGCTGGGCGAGCTTGCCTTACCTCTTTCGGGGCCAGCCGCTGCCAGCTGTTCCGCCGCTTCCAGCGCCAGTGTGCCATAGCCCTCCATGATCCACGCCGGGATTTTCCCATACCCTTCCCACGCCGTGTCCTGAACGAGCAGGGCCCCGGTCTCCCGCGCATGGGCCGCCACATGGCGCACCGCGTCGTCATAGGCGAGGTCCGTGACCACGCACTCCGCCCCTTGCGCGCGGATGGCCGCCACGCGCGCCGCGGCCGCGCCTTTGGGCATGAAAACCCTCGCCCGGTGGCCCAAAAGACGCGCCGCCCAGGCAAGACCCCGGCCGTGGTTGCCGTCCGTGGCCGTCACAAAGGTGAGCTCGCCGAGGCGCGTGCGGGCTTGGTGCAAGGCCTCCGTCGTCAGTTTTTCGGGCGCCAGCCCGAGCCTTTCCCCCAGCACCCGCGCCACCGCCCACGAAGAGCCGAGTCCCTTGAAGGCTTCGAGCCCGAAGCGCTGCGACTCGTCCTTGACGTAGATGGCCCGCACCCCNAGCCGTGCCGCCAGACCCGGCAGCGGCACGAGCGGCGTGGGCGNNGNNCCCGGCAANNTGGCGTGGAATTTCCGCGCGAGGCGCGCGCCTGCGCTGAGCTCCCGNGCAAGCGGNCCCGCCTGCCGCTGCCTGTTGNCGACGATTTCCACNGGNCGCNNNTNCCGCTCATCCGCCTTTTGCCTCATCATGCCTTCCGCCCCAGAAGCTCGAGCCTGCGGCCNCGCTNCGCNCCATAGCGCAGGCGCAGCCAGAGCCTGCGCGCGCGGATGCGGGCGTGGTCCATCCACAAATACACCACCGGCGTGGTATAGAGCGTGAGCAGCTGGCTGACGAGCAGGCCGCCCACGATGGCCACGCCCAGCGGGCGCCTGATCTCCGCGCCGTCNCCGTGGCCCAGGGCCAGTGGCACGGCCCCGAGGATGGCCGCGGCCGTGGTCATCATGATGGGCCTGAAGCGCAGGGCGCAGGCCTCGCGGATGGCCGTTTCGGGCGTGAGGCGGCGCGTGCGCTGCGCCTCCAGCGCGAAGTCGATCATCATGATGGCGTTTTTCTTGACNATGCCNGCNAGCAGCAANACCCCNATGAGCGCGATGACGCTGAACTCCATGCCGCAGGCCATGAGCGCCAGGAGCGCCCCGCCGCCNGCNGANGGCANNGTGGAAAGGATGGTCAGCGGGTGGACNAGGCTCTCGTAGAGCACGCCGAGCACGATATAGAGCGCNGCCAGCGCCGCCAGTATCATCACCACCTGNTTACGCATGGTGTCGCTGTACATCTTGGCCGTGCCCTGAAAGCTGCCCACGATGTTCGCGGGCATCCCGATACGCACCCGCGTTTCGGCAATGGCGGCCTGCGCCTGTGAGAGCGAGGCACCCTCGGCCAGGTTGAAGGACACCGTCACCGCCGCGAACTGCCCCTGATGCGCCACGGAAAGCGGCGCAAAGCCCGGCCCCACGCTCGCCACGGAAAGCAGCGGCACGAGGCCGTCCTTGCCCGGCAGGCGTACCTTTTCCAGCGCCTCCGCGCCCTCGAGCCAGTCCGGCCCGTATTCCAGCACCACGCGGTACTGGTTCTTGTCGCGGTAAATGGTGGAAACCTGCCGCTGGCCGAAGGCATTGTTGAGCGCCGCATCCACNTCGCTCATGGTCAGNCCNGCGCGCGCGAGCGCGTCGCGGTTGACATCGAGCATGGTCTGGAGGCCGCGCTCCTCGATGTCGCTGTCCACATCCTTGAACAGCGGCTCCTGCGCCAGCGCCTCCTGGAGCCTGCGGCCCCAGAGGCGCAGGGCCTCGAGGTCGTCCGCCTGCAGNGTGTACTGGTATTGCGAGCGCGAGCTTCTNCCGCCCATCATGATGTCCTGCGCGGGGCGAAGGAAGATGCGCAGCCCCGGCTCCGCGGAAAGCTGTGCCCGAAGGCGCCCGATGACGGNCTCGGCCCCGGCCTTGCGCTCCTCAAGCGGTTTCAGGGCGATAAACACGCCGCCCCCGGCCCGNGCGCCGGAAATATGNGCCGAGACCTGCTCCACCGCCGGGTCGGCCCGGATGACATTGACGAGCTTTTCGAGCTTGCCCTGGATGGACTGGAAGGACGCGCTCTGGTCCGCCCTGATGCCGCCCATGATGACGCCCGTGTCCTGCTGCGGAAAAAAGCCCTTGGGAATGATGACATAGAGCCAGACATTCCCGGCAATGACGAGCAAGAGCGCGAGCAGGGTCAGGCGCGGATGGCGAAGCACCGCGTCAAGGCTCACGGCATANGCCCCCTGCAGCCGCGCGAGCCCGGTGCCCCACCACATGCCCAGCCGCGTCATCCAGCGGGCCAGCGGCCCCAGGCCCCCGGCGCGNAGCGCCCTGAGCTGCGCCTTGCGGCGTTTCACCTGTTCGTCAAAGGGCCTGAGCATCTGCGCGCACATCATGGGNGTCGTGGTGAGCGAAACGAGCATGGACACGAGCACCGCCGCCGTCAGCACCACGGCGAATTCGCGGAAGAGCCGCCCCACCACGCCGCCCATGAAGACGATGGGCGCGAACACGGCCACGAGCGAGAGCGAAATGGANATGACGGTGAAGCCCACCTCGCGCGCCCCGCGCAGGGCCGCCCGCAGGGGGCTCTCGCCCAGTTCGAGGCGGCGCACGATGTTCTCCAGCACCACGATGGCGTCGTCCACCACAAAGCCCGTGGAGACCGTCAGCGCCATGAGCGAGAGATTGTCGAGGCTGTAGCCGCAGAGATACATGACCCCGAAAGTGGCNATGAGCGAGACCGGCGCGGCCACCGCCGGNATGGCNGTGGCGCGCACATTGCGCAAAAAGAGAAAGGTCACGAGCACCACAAGGCCCATGGCGAGCATGAGGCTTTTNTCCACCTCGCGCAGCGAGGCCCGGATGGTGATGGAGCGGTCCATGCGCAGGGTGAGGTCCGCGCTTTCCGGGAGCCACGCGCGCAACTGCGGCAGCATGGCCTTCACCCGGTCCACGGTCTCGATGATGTTGGCGCCGGGCGAGCGGAACACGATGAGCAGGATGGCCGGGCGGCCGTTGGCCACGGCCATGTTGCGCACATCCTGCGAGGAATCCTCCACCTTCGCCACNTCGCCGAGGCGGATGGCCGCGCCGTCTTTCTGGGCCACGATGAGCGGCTTGTAATCCTCGGCCGCGCCCAGCTGGTCGCTTGCGCCCACAAGCCAGGAGTGGTCCTCGTTTTCCAGCATCCCCTTGGGCAAAAAGGCGTTGGCGCGGGAAAGGGTGCGCCGGATGTCCTCCATGGAGAGGCCGAGGCGCGAGACCGCGTCNGGGATGGCCTCCACGCGCACGGCGGGGAGCGCGCCGCCGCCCACCGTGACCTCGCCCACGCCCGGAATCTGCGAAATCTTCTGCGCGAGCACCGTGGAGGCAGCGTCATAGAGCTGNGCGCGGGTGAGCACATCGGAAGTGATGGACAGGATCATGATGGGCGCGCCNGCCGGGTTCACCTTGCGGTAGGAGGGATTGGACGGCATGGTGGGCAAGGTGGAGCGCGCGGCGTTGATGGCCGCCTGCACGTCGCGCGCGGCGCCGTCGATGTCCCGGTCGAGGTCGAATTGNAGGACNACGTTGCTCGAGCCGAGGCTGCTCGTGGAGGTCATTTCCGTCACGCCCGCGATGCGGCCGAGGGCGCGCTCCAGCGGNGTCGCCACCGTGGCGGCCATGGTCTCCGGGCCCGCGCCGGGCATCCGCGCGCGGGCGACCACCACGGGAAAGTCCACCTCGGGGAGCGGCGCCACGGGCAAAAGCCCGAAGGACACCATGCCCGCCAGCGCCACGGCGATGGTGAGCAGCGTAGTGGCAACAGGGCGCCGGATAAAGGGCGCGGAAATGTTCCATGGCAAAAATTCCGGCCCCAGGCGGCGGCGTCGCTTCCCTTCCCCGCTCATGCTTCCGCCTTGCCGCGCGTGCGGCCGTCCCCTGCCCGGCCGCGCCGGAGGGCGAAGCCCCGGCTCAGGCGGTCGAACCAGAGGTAGATGACCGGCGTGGTGAACAGGGTCAGCGCCTGGCTCACGATGAGGCCGCCCACCATGGTCACGCCCAGCGGCCGCCGGAGCTCCGCGCCCATGCCCCAGCCAATCATGAGCGGCAGCGCGCCGAGAAGCGCGGCCAAGGTGGTCATGAGGATGGGCCGAAGCCGCAAAAGGCACGCCTGGCGGATGGCGGCCTCGGGCGCGAGGCCCTCGCCGCGCTCGGCCTCCAGCGCGAAGTCGATCATCATGATGGCGTTCTTCTTCACGATGCCGATGAGCAGGATGATGCCGATGATGCCCACCACGCC
>JAAUYX010000033.1 GCA_014804905.1 Desulfovibrio sp.
GAGGCGAGCTTGGCGGCCTTGGGCACGCGCGCCGGGATGTCGCGCACAAGCCAGTTGAGGGCCCGTTCCTTGATGGGGTGGCCGCCCGCGCCCTCGTGGTCCAGCATCCCGCGCAGGGAGAGGGCCACCTCGCCGGAGGGTATCTTCATGGGGCAGTTGGCGGTGCAGCGCCCGCAGGCCGTGCAGTGCTCCACAAGGCCGCGCAGCTCGCGCAGGAGGCGCTCGTCGATGCGGCCGGTGTTGATCTGCGAATAGTACACCGCCTCCAGCAGCATCCCCAGCACCATGTTCTTGTTGCGCGGGTGGTACTGCATGGAGCGCTCGGGATAGCTCATGGCGCAGACGAGCTTGCACTTGCCGCAGCGCGTGCACATCTGCACGGCCGAGAGCAGGCTGATGAGGGTCTCCTTGTCGGGGAGGCCGCTCTCGCGGATGTCGTTGATGAGGCGGTTGAAGGAAAAGGTGAAGGGCCTGACGGGCAGCTCGCGGTGCACGAGCTTGGCCGGGTTCATGACGTCGCGCGGGTCCACGCGCTCCTTGAAGCGGCGCAGGGCCTCCATCTTCTCGGGCGCGAAAAACGAAATCTTCGTGATGCCGATGCCGTGCTCGCCCGAGACCTCGCCGCCCATTTCCTGGCATTCGGCCATGACGCGGGCCGCGGCCTCCTCGGCCTCCTCCAGCATCCGGCTGTCGTTGGAATTGACCGGGATGTTCACATGGCAGTTGCCGTCGCCCGCGTGCATGTGGCTTGCGATGATGATGCGGCTCGCCTCCATGTGGGCGCGGATGGCCTCGATATTTTTGGCAAGGTGCGGATAGGCCTGGGCAAAGCTGTCGAGATAGGCCTCTCCGCGCGCCCAGAGCTCGTTGTCCGAGAGCTCGGTGGCCGAAACGTCGCCCGAGGCGGCGCTGGCGGCGCGGGAAAACTCCTCGTTGAAGGCCTTGTCCTCCATGGGGAAGCCAGGCAGGCGCCCCACCTCCTGCAGGGCGTGGCGATAGGCCCTGGCCGCGTACTCGAGATTGAGCTGCTCGAGGAAGAGCGCGAAATCCGGGATGCGCTGCATGGGGATGACCACGTCCTCGTTGAGCTTGAAGCCCGAGGTGCGCCGGGCGATGACCGAAAGGCGGTGCCGGTCCTCCCAGAAGAGGTCGGCCTCTTTCGCGTCGCGCGCCACGATGATGTCCACGTTGTCCTGGGACTCGGCCACGTTCACGATGTCGGCCACGCACTTGTCGAGGAGATAGGGGTCGTCGCCGTCCACCTGGAGGACGATGACCGAGATGGGCAGGCCCTCGAACTTCCGCGATTTGCGCTTGTACTCGATGGCCTGCACATACTTGGCGTTGAATTCCTCCAGCGCCGAAAGGTGCGCGTAGTCCCCCTCCTCGCGGATGCGGTTGCGCAAGGCCACGAGGTCGCGCACCACGAGCGCCGCCGGGTGCATGGAGCGGCCGAAAAATTCCAGCACCATGACGCGCGAGTGGAGCGGTTTCTTGTGGATGACGAAGCAGGCCTCGGTGATGATGCCGTCCACGCCTTCCTTCTGCATCCCGGGCAGGCCCCCCAGGGCCTTGTTGGTCACGTCCTTGCCGAGGCCGGGCAGGCGAATCTCGTCGCCGCGCAGGTGGACGACGTTGCGCACGCCGCCGCTCACGTCCTTGACGGCAAAGACCGCGGTCTCGTCCGGGAGGATTTTGTGGCGGGGGTGGTTCTCGCGCTCCACGGTGATGATCTCGCCCGTGGGCGTGACCATCTTCCACCAGAGGAGATTGTCGAGGGTGGTGCCGTATTCAAAGGCGCTGGGGCCGCCCGCGTTTTCGGACACATTGCCGCCGATGGACGAGGCCTGCTTGGAGGCCGGGTCCACGGTGAACACCGCGCCCGCCGCGGCCACGGCGTCGATGACCTGCTGGGTGAGCGCGCCTGCCTCGCAGGTGACGGTCATGGCAGTCAGGTCGATGGGCCCGATGCGCGTGAGCCTCGTCAAGCTCACGACCACGGCGCGCTTGCGCGCGGGCACGGCGCCGCCTGTCATGCCCGAGCCGCCGCCGCGCGGGATGAGCGCGAACTTCATGTCATTGGCAAGGCGCACGAGCGCGGCCACCTGCTCGGCATTGTCCGGCTCCACCACGAGGAGCGGCAGCTCCATGCGCAGGTCCGTGGCGTCGGTGGCGTTTTCCACGAGGTCCGCGGGCTCGCTTCTGATGCACTCGGGCGGGAAGATGTCAGAAAGCGCGTCCAGCAGCTTTTCGCGAAAGGCCGCCTCCGCCTCGTAGGCGGACCAGAACATGGTGATGCCTTCGGAAATGGCCGTGGCGTAATAGTGGGCCAGCGCCACGGACTCGCGCTCGAAAGAGCCGCGCACGCTCTCGCGCACGAGCTCGGCGTCGATGAAGGGATTATAGGCGACGAGGAAGAGCTCCTCGGCGATGCTGATGGCGAGGTTGCGGACCGATTCCGGCCATTCGGCGAAATCGTCCGCGTTNATCTTGAGGATGCGGTTGACCACATGGTCAGGCGCGATGGAAATGTGCGGGCCCTTGTGGCGCATGGCCGTCCACCCCTTGGCTTGCGGCGCGCCCGCCGGAAAACGGAATGCGGGNGGCAGGCGCAAACGGAGAGTTTATGATTTCCGCGCCCGCTTGGCAAGAAGGGCGGCAGCCCTGCCGGCCGCCGCCCGAAATGNGCCCCGCGCCCNGTNAGGGGAGGGGCNGGAGAGGNGNAAGGGGCCTACTGCTGCCAGCAGTCCTCCACCTTGAAGAAGGCCGCCACGCCCGCGCCGCACACCGGGCACGCTGATTCCATCGGGCCCTGATGGGTGTAGCCGCAGAACTTGCAGACGTAGTAGTCCTCGTTNGAAATCCTGGAGGGGTTCTCCATGGCCTTCTTGTAAAGCTGGGCGTGGATCTCCTCCACCTTGTTGACATAGCCGAAATAGCGGGCCACGGCGGCGTTGCCCTCTGCCTCGGCGTCCTTGATCATTTCGGGATACATCTTGGTGAATTCNTGGGTCTCGCCGCCNATGGCGTCCTTGAGATTCTCCATGGTGGTGCCGATCTTGCCCGCGTTCTTGAAGTGGGTGAGGGCATGGACGGTCTCGGAGGCCGCGGCCGCGCGGAAGAGCTTGGCGATCTGGGGCATCCCCTCCTGCTCGGCCACCTTGGCGAAGGCGAGATATTTGCGGTTGGCCTGGGACTCGCCCGCAAAGGCGTCCATCAGGTTCTGGTCGGTCTTGCTCATGGTGTTGTTCTCCTCATTGGGTGTTTTTCTAAACAAGAGNNATTCCTGTTTAGGGGAAAAACGGGCTTTTGTAAAGCGCTGCGGGCNCGNCCTCAGCCGGGGAGGCGCCCACCGGGCACGAGCGCGCCGGGGCAGGAGCGCGCAATGCAGACCGCGAGCCCCAGCACGGTGAGCCCCTCCACGGCCACGGGCAAAAGCGCGCCGCCGGTGACGCCGAGCCACTGCGCCATGAGGGCGGCCAGCGGCAGGCCCAGCAGGGCCGCGCCCCACTGCACGCGGTTCTGCTGCCGCTCGAGGCCCAGCGGCACGAGCACCTGCGCGCCGAGCACCCGGTCGCAGGCGTAGAGCGGGGCCAGGAGCAGCATGAGCCGGAGCACAGGCACGGCCGCCGCATAGTCCGGGCCGAGGGCCACGCGNATGAGCAGGGGGGCCATGACCCACCCGAGCCCGGCGCCGAGCAGCATGAACAGCGTGGTCGCGGCGAGGAAGATGAGGACAAGGCGCGCGGTACGCGGCGTGCGCGGTCCGCGCAGGGCGCAGAGCTCGGGAAAGAGGGTCTGGATGGCGGGATTGGCGAGGCCCACCAGCGCGCGGACGATCTTGCTCACGGCCACGAGCAGGCCCATGTCCGCGGCGCTGAGAAAGTAGCCCAGCACGAGCTGGCCGCCGCTGATGGAAAGCGTGGAGGCCACCGAACTCGCAAAGAGGGTGCGCGTGCGGGCAAGGGCCGCCCGGCCGCGGGCGAGCCCGAGGCGCGCGCCGAAGCCGCGCGCAAGGCCCAGNGAGAGCCAGCCGTAGGTGGCGCCCTTGGAGAGCGCGGTGAAAAAGAGATAGAGCGGCCAGTCCGCGGGCCCGCGCACGCAGAGGAANGTCAGGGCNAGCGCCAGGCAGGAGGAGCCCACGTCACAGGCGGCCATGCGCTTCATGCCGAAGCCCGCGCCCTGGAAGAACCAGGTGGGGCTCGANCCNCGGGCCACGCCCATGGCGAGGGCCGCGGCGTAGGCCGCGGGGTGCTCGGCCGCATGGGNCAGCACGGGCAGGAGGACGAGACCGGCCACGCCGCAGGCGAGCGCCAGCAGGAGCTTCCCGGAAAAGACCGCGCCCAGAAGTTCCGCCAGCGCCGCCCGGTCGCCGCGCGAAGTGGCGGCCTCGCGCGCGCCGCCCAGCGGGAAGCCCCAGTCAACCACCAGGGCCACCACCGGCGGCAAAAGGCTCATGTACATGAGCAGGCCGAAGGCGTCGGGCCCGAGCACCCGCGCGAGCCAGGGGAGCGCCGCCAGCGGCAGGAGGATCTGCGCGGCCTGGATGGCGCTGAAGGAGAAAAAGGTGCCGAGATGGGGCGCGGCGAGGCGCCCGAGGCTCCTGAGAGGGGCCGGGAGCTTCATGCGGGAGCCCCGGAGGGGAGGGCGAAAGGGTCCATGCCCGGCATATAGAGGCTTGCGCCGCCGCTGGCAAGCCTCTTGCGGAGGAACTGCCATATTGTGCCGTCGATGAATATTCCATATCCCGTCTGGAGCGAAGCGGAAGACGGGTGCTGGTGCCGGAAGAATCCTAAAAAATAAGATTTTTTGCTGCTGGCAAGGAAGATAAAAATTTCCGCCGGGAGTGTACTTAAGTACTCGACCAAGGAAATTTTTCTCTGACGCAGCCAGCAGCAAAAAGGCTGTTTTTGACGGATAATTTCGGCATTAGGAAGTAGCAGAAGAAACGCTGCTCGCATCATCAGGCTGCACAACAAAGCCGCATCCCACAACCGCGCGCCGCAAATGCCTTTACAGCGGCCGCGGGCGCGGCTATGCTTGCGCCCCCGCCTTTCTCCGGCGCGGCCACCCCCTCCCGCCAGCCCCGGCGGCCAACGGAGACCTCAGATGGAAGAATTTTCGCGAATCCAGCGCCTGCCCCCCTATGTGTTCGCGGTCGTGGGCGACCTCAAGATGAAGCTCAGGCGGCAGAATATCGACATCGTTGATTTCAGCATGGGCAATCCCGACATCCCCACGCCGGAGCATGTGGTGGACAAGCTCGTGGAGGCGGCGCAAAAGCCGGTGAACCACCGCTATTCGCTCTCGCGCGGCATCCCCAACCTGCGCAAGGCCATCTGCGACCGCTACCGCCGTCTCTACGGGGTGGACCTGAACCCGGATACCGAGGCCATCGTGACCATGGGCTCCAAGGAGGGTCTCGCGCATCTCTGCCTCGCCATGCTCCAGCCGGGGGATGTGGTGCTGGCGCCGGATCCCACCTATCCCATCCACAAATACGCGCCCATCATCGCCGGCGCGGACGTGCGCAGCGTGCCCATCGGGCCGGGGCGCGACTTTTTCGAGGACCTGACCGAGGCCATGCGCCACGCCTGGCCCAAGCCCAAGCTGCTCTTCCTCTGCTACCCGCACAATCCCACCACCGAGGTGACGGACCTGGAATTTTTCCGCAAGGTGGTNGATTTCGCCAAGGAAAACGACATCTGGGTCATCCACGACCTNGCCTANGCCGACCTCACCTTTGACGGCTACGAGGCNCCGAGNTTCCTNCAGGTGCCNGGNGCCATCGACGTNGGCGTGGANTTNTCCACCCTGTCCAAGAGCTANTCCATGCCCGGCTGGCGNGTGGGCTTCTGCCTCGGCAANCCCCGGCTCATCCACGCGCTNGCGCGCATCAAGAGCTATCTNGATTACGGCATCTTCCAGCCCATCCAGATCGCNTCCACNGTGGCGCTCAACGGGCCGGACGACTGCGTGCGGGANGTGCGCGACANCTACCGCGAGCGGCGCGACAAGCTCATCGAGGGCCTCAACCGCATCGGCTGGGAGGTGGCGCCGCCCAGGGCCACCATGTTCGTCTGGGCGCGCATCCCCGAGGCGTTCCGCAAGATGGGCTCCGTGGAATTTTCCAAGCTCTTGCTCAACGAGGCCCATGTGGCCGTGTCGCCGGGTCTTGGCTTCGGCTCCTACGGCGACGAATATGTGCGCTTCGCGCTCATCGAAAACGAACACCGCACCCGGCAGGCCGTGGCCAGCATGCGCCGCCTGCTTTCCGGGGCCGGGGCCTGAGGCCGGCCGTTACCAGTGAAGCGACAGGAAGAGCAATGACGAGGAACAGCGAAACGCGCCCCCTGGGCGTGGGACTGGCCGGTTTCGGCACGGTGGGGAGCGGGCTTGCGCGCCTGCTCACCGACAATGCGGACATCATCCGCCGGCGCACCGGGCGCGACATCGCCATCAGGGCCGTCCTCGTGCGGGACGCCACCAAGGCCCGCGAGGTGCCCCTGCCCGCCGGCGCGGAACTCACCACCGACCCGGCCAGGCTCGTGAACGACCCGGACATCGACGTCCTCGTGGAACTCATGGGCGGCATCGACGCGGCGCGCGGCATCATCGGCGAGGCCCTGGAACACGGCAAGCACGTGGTCACGGCCAACAAGGCCCTGCTCGCCGAGGACGGCCTCGCCCTCTTCCGCCTGGCGCGGAAGAAACGGCGCATCCTGCGCTACGAGGCGAGTGTGGCGGGGGCCATCCCGGTGGTGGAGGCGCTCAAGGAATGCCTCGCCGGCAACCGCGTCGAGTCGCTCATGGGCATCCTGAACGGCACGAGCAACTATATCCTTTCCGAGATGACCGCAAGCGGCATCGAGTTCGGCGAGGCCCTGCGCCAGGCGCAGGAGCTGGGCTTCGCCGAGGCCGACCCCACGCTCGACATCGACGGCCACGACGCGGCGCACAAGCTCGTCCTGCTCATCCGCCTGGCCTGGGGCGCGGATTATCCTTACGCGGCGCTCTCCGTGCGCGGCATCCGCGGCATGGCGGCGCTCGACATCCGCTTTGCGCGGGAATTCGGCTACCGCATCAAGCTCATCGGCCAGGCGCGCATGGCGCCGGCCGGGAACACGGAGGGCAAGCCGGGCGCCCCCGCGCCCCTGTGCCTGGAGGCCGGCGTCTTCCCCGCGCTCGTTCACCACACCTACCTTCTGGCGCGCGTGGGCGGGGCCTATAACGCCCTGCGCGTGGACGCCAACGCCGCCGGCCCGCTCTTTTTCCACGGCCGCGGCGCCGGGAGCCTGCCCACGGCCGGGGCCGTCCTCGCCGACCTCATGGCCGTGGCCCGCGACGAGCGGCCCAACAATACCGGCTTTGCGGAACCGGAGCTGGCCCGCGCGGCCATCGTGCCCCCGGAGGACTGGCGCTCGCCCTACTATGTGCGCGTCATGGTGGACGACACCCCGGGCGTTTTGCGCGACATTTCCGGCTGCATGGCCGCCGAGGGCATCAGCGTGGCCCAGATGATCCAGAAGGCCGGCGACGGCGCCAGCGGCGTGCCGCTCGTCTTCATGACCCATGAAACCACGGCCCGCGCCATGAGCGGCGCCTTGCGGCGCGCCGCGGACGGGGGCCTTTTGCGCGAGCCGGCCGTCTATTACCGGGTTTTGTGAGCGCGGGCGGTACCGCCGGCGTTTCGGGGCGCATGAAGAAAGGGGGCCGTGCGGCTGGCGCACGGCCCCTTTTGTATGGCGGTAGAGAGCCCGCGCGCGCGGGGCTAGGCCGCGCTGATGCGCTCGCACACAGCCGCGCCCATGGCCGCGCAGCCCAGGAGCGTTTTGCCCGGTTCCATGATGTCCGCGGTGCGGAAGCCGTCGGCCAGGGTGCGGCGCACGGCCGCCTCCACGCAGTCGGCCTCGGCCGGGAGGCGCAGCCCGAGCCTGAGGAGCATGGCGCCGGAAAGGATGGTGGCCAGCGGATTGGCCGCGTCCTTGCCGACGATGTCCGGGGCGGAACCGTGGATGGGCTCGAAGAGGCCAGGGCCGCCCGCGCCCAGCGACGCCGAGGGCAGCATGCCCAGCGAGCCCGTGATGACCGAGGCTTCGTCCGAAAGAATGTCGCCGAAGATATTGCCCGTGAGGATGACGTCGAACTGCGACGGGTCGCGCACAAGCTGCATGGCCGCGTTGTCCACGTAGAGGTGGGAGAGTTCCACCTCCGGATAGTCGCGGTGCGTCTCCAGCACCACCTCGCGCCACAGGCGCGAGGTTTCGAGGACGTTGCTCTTCTCCACGGAGCAGACCTTTTTGCGCCGCCCGAGGGCCGTTTCAAAGGCTACCCTGGCGATGCGGCGGATCTCCTCCTCGTTGTAGATCATGGTGTTGTAGCCCGTGCGCAGGCCGTTGCGCACCTCCTGGCCGCGCGGCTCGCCGAAATAGATGTCGCCCGTAAGCTCGCGCACCACGATGAGGTCCAGCCCGCGCGCGGCGATGTCCGCCCGGAGGAGGCACGCGCCGGCCAGTTCGGGAAAGAGCAGGGCGGGCCTCAGGTTGGCGAACAGCCCCAGCGCCTTGCGGATGCCGAGCAGCCCGCGCTCGGGCCGCTTTTGGGGCGCGAGGCCGTCCCACCTGGGGCCGCCCACCGAGGCCAGATAGACCGCGTCCGCCTCCTGGCATCTGGTGACGGTCTCCGCGGGCAGCGGTTCGCCCGTGGCGTCAACGGCCGCGCCGCCGATGAGCGCCTCCACAAAGGTGAAATCGTGGTGGAAGCGGGCG
>JAAUYX010000034.1:0-60593 GCA_014804905.1 Desulfovibrio sp.
AGTCGTAATCGTTGTTGGCAATTACTGTTTTGCCGCTTTTTACGAGGCCAGCGGCGCCTCGGCCTGCAACTCCGGTTTCCATATCCACGTCGAAACCAGTGCGCCCCCGTGCCGTGCACCATAGGGATTTAATGCCCGCATGGCAAGCTCAGCGGACGTAAAAATGCGAGAGCGCCCCCTTGAGGCACATGTGGTAGCGGGCGAGGATGGGCTCCTCATCGGCTTCCGCACCTGCTTCCAGGGCGGCGTGGGCGCGACGGGCCACGGCGATGCCGTGGGCGAGCAGGGCAAGGCGCGCGAGCTCCCGAAAGCGCTGCAAAAGGGCGGGCTGCCGCGAAAAAATGGCGCACACCTTGTCCGCATCGTCATCCGCGCCTTCCACCACCAGCTTGTCCTCGGGGGAAAGGAAAATATGCAGCCGGTTTGCCGGGGCGAACTTCTCTTTTTCAAACTGGCGCTCAAGCTGGGAAACAAAACCTTCCTGCAGGGCGTCGAGATGTTCTTCCAGCACCGGGGCAAGTTCAGCGCCTTCGAGCATGAAATCGCGCAGGCGGCGAGCAGTGGCAGCATCAAGGGGGGAGGGGGAAAGGGTATCGGCTTGAGCGGAAAGGGGGGATGCGGCGAGCGGTGTTGCGCCATTTCTCAGGTGGAGCATCTCCGTCAGGTGATTCCGGCTTTCGGTGTTCACAGGGGCCTCCGGGGGAAGGTATCGCGTCCGGTCACTCCCCCTGGCGGACCGCAAACCCCGAAGCGGGGCCGGGCTGCCGAATTTTCCAGGGGAGCGGCAACGCCCGGAAGAAAGCAAAAGCAATGCCAAAAAAGCCCCTGATGTTGCTCGCCAAGAAAATTTCTAGAAAAAATCACAAAAAAATGGAGGAAAGTCCTTGAAAACACGGCCCGGAGCGGACGATGCGCCCGAGGAAGGTAGCGGTCCCTTGGGGTGCCGGCGTCTTTTTGACGGGGAGGGGAGGTCCGATTTTGCCGGGCGCCCGCGCGCTTGGGCAAAATTTTCCAGCAGCGGGGAGAGGGCTCTATTTGAGTAAAGTCTGGGCGACGGCCTCGCCCTGGCTGCCGCCCCCGGCCATGCGGGCCAGCTCCTCCCGGCGCCCCTCGGCGTCCAGCGGGGCGCAGAGGGTATAGGTGGCCGCATCGCGCACCACCTTGCTTATCTGGAAGTGCCGCTGGGCGCGGGCGGCCAGTTGCGGCCAGTGGGTGATAAGCAGCATCTGGTGCTTGTCCGCAAGGGCCACCAGCCTGTCGGCGAGCTTGTTGAGGGTCATGCCACCCACACCCGCATCCACCTCATCAAAAATATAGGTGGCGTCCTCCTGATCGGTGCGCAAGCCGGCGAGGGCGAGCAGAAAGCGGGAGAGCTCGCCGCCCGAGGCGATACGGTCCAGTGGCTGCGGCGGCTGGCCGGGATTGGGGGCCCAGAGCAGGCGGCCGCGCTCATCATTGATGCCGGGCCAAAGCTCATGGGGAGTAAATTCCGGGAGGACGCGCGCGCCCTCGGAAAAGCCCAGCCCGCGAAGCTGTTCCTCCAGCTTGCGCGCCAGCGCGTCCGCCGCCTCGCGCCGCAACGGGAGAATGCGGGCCACCAGGCCGGAAAGCTCGGCCGACAGCCGGGCTTCCTCCTTGTCGAGACGCGAAAGGTCCAGCGAGCAGACATCGAGGAAGGAGAGATTTTCCTGAATCTCTTCCCGCAGGGCGAGGATTTCGGGCAATGTGCGCTTGAGCCTGCGTTTGAGCTGCGCCAGGGCAAAGAGGCGTTCCTCCACCTTGTCGAGGTCCGTGTCATTCTCCGTGACGGGCTGGCGGCGCAGCTCGCTGGCCATGTGCGAAAGCTCCTGCCGCAACGCCGCCGCGGTCTCGGCCGCCGCCTGCGGGCGCTCGTCGCCGCCGCGGGCCATGTGGTGCGCGAGTCGTTCAAACTCCGTCAAAAGGTCCAGCAGGCCGGGGCCGTCCTCGCCATAGAGGAGGGCAAGGACGCGTTCCCCCTCCTCGCGGCGCGCTTCGGCGTCGCGGGCCTGGGCGCGCATCCCCTCAAGACGCTCCTCCTCGCCTTCCTCGGGTGCCACCTTGTCGATTTCCTGCTGCTGCATCTCCAGCAGGTCGCGCCGCTCGGCGAGGCCCGCCTGACGGGCGCGCAAAGTGTCCCGCTCCTCGGCGACGGCGCGCAGTTGCTCAAGAAGCCTGTCCCTTTCCGCGAGCAGGGCGGGCTCGGGAAAGGCCTCTTCCAGCAGTTTGGCCTGAAAGACCGGCTGAAGGAGCTTTTGCTGTGCGTGCTGGCTCGTATGGCTGACGAGGCGGCCGCGCAGTTCGCGCAGGCTCTCCTGCGAGCTCAGGGCATCGTTGACATAGAGGCGGCTGCGGCCGCTATCCGCCGCCAGTTCGCGCCTGAGAACCAGATCCCCGTCGGGCAGGGCAAAAAGCGCCTCCACCTGCGCGCGCTCCGCGCCGGGGCGCACCATGTCGGCCCCCAGCCTGTCCCCGAGCAGGAAGCCCAGGGCCTTAAGGATAAAGCTCTTGCCCGCCCCGGTCTCTCCGGTGAGCACATTGATGCCGGGGGCAAATTCCAGCTCCATGTCCTCAATGAGCGCGAGATTGCGGATGCGCAGATATTCCAGCATGTTTCACCCGAAATTGCGTTGCCGGCGGGCCTTTGCCACCTACGCGGAAAGGCGCGGGTCCAGCAGGTCGCGCAGGCTCTCGCCCACAAGATTGTAGCCCAGCACCGTGATGAGGATGGCGAGGCCCGGATAGACGGAAAGCCACGGCGCTGTCTCGATGGTGGCCTTGCCCTCCATGAGCATGTTGCCCCAGCTCGGCATGGGCGGCTGCACCCCCAGGCCGAGAAAACTCAGGCTCGACTCCACAAGGATGGCCCCGGCGATGCCCAGCGTGGCCGTGATGAGCACCGGCGCAAGCGCATTGGGGAGAATGTGCCTGAGAAGGATGTGCGGCGTGGACGTGCCCGCCAGGCGAGCCGCGGCCACGAATTCGCGCTCGCGCAGGCTCAGGGTCTCGGCGCGCACCAGGCGGCAGACGCCCATCCATGAGGTGAGGCCGATGACAATCATGATATTGGTAAGGCTCGGCTCCAGAAAGGCAATGACCGCCAGGATGAGAAAAAAGGAGGGAAAGCAGAGCATGATGTCCACGAGACGCATGACGAGCTCATCCACCCAGCGCCGGAAATAGCCGCTGATGAGCCCGAGCGTCGTACCGATGCTCACGGAAATGCCCACGGCCACAAAGCCCACCCACAGCGACACGCGGCCGCCGTAGAGCAGCCGCGAGAGAATGTCGCGGCCGAGGCGGTCCGTGCCGAGCCAGAACTCCGCCGAGGGCGCTTCCAGCACATGGTCGAGATGCTCGGCATCGGGCGGGTAGGGCGCAAGCCACGGCGCCCCGAGCGCGGCCAACGACATGAAGAGCACGATGCCGAGCCCGAGCGCCAGCATCCCGTTGCGCCCGAGGAAACGGCGCACAGACGCACACATCATTGACTGTCTCCGCTGCTGCGGATGCGCGGGTCGGCAAAGCCGTAACAGAGGTCGGCGAGTAGGTTGCCCGCGAGCGTGAGCACGGCCCCCAGCACAAGATTTCCCATGATCATGGTGTAGTCGCGCGCCATGACCGCGCTGTAAAAAAGCTGCCCCAGGCCGGGGAGGGCGAAGATGGACTCGATGATGACGCTCCCGCCGATGAGGCCGGGCACGGAAAGCCCGAGCAGGGTGATTACCGGCAAAAGCGCGTTGCGTAGGGCGTGGCGCAGGATTACCTGGCGCGGCGACAGGCCCTTGGCGCGGGCGGTGAGGATATAGTCCTGCCTGAGCACCTCTAGCATACAGGCCCGCATATAGCGGGACATGCCTGCGAGCGAGCCCACGGTGTACACCGTGATGGGGAGCACAAGATGCCGCGCGAGGTCGCAGAACTTGCCCCAGGCGCTCAGGCGCGGGTAATCCATGGAAGTGAGGCCGGAAATGGGCAGCCACTGGAGGTCTATGCCGAACCAGAGCATGAGCAGGAGCGCCAGCCAGAACGAAGGCATGGCGAAGCCGAGAAAAACGAGCACCGTGACCGAGCGGTCCAGCAGGGAATTGCGCCTGCATGCGGAAAGGATGCCCACGGGGATGGCGATGAGCAGGGTGAGCACCAGGGAAATGGCGTTCATGGAAACGGTCAGCGGCAGGCGCTCGAAAATCTTGTCCAGCACCGGGCGTGCGTCCGCGGACATGGAATTGCCGAAATCGCCGTGCAAAAGCCGCGAGAGCCAGTCGAAATACTGGACATGCAGCGGCTTGTCGAGTCCGTAGAGCGCCTCCAGCTGCTGCCGGGCGGCCGCGCCCGCCACGGGGTTGAGGGTGGTTTCCATGTCCGTGGGCGAGCCGGGCGCAAGATGGATGACCCAGAAGGAAATGAGGGTGATACCCCAGAGCACGAGGAGCATCCAGAAGAGCTTCCTCCCCAGTCGCAGCAGGGCCGCGAAGAGCGGCGTGCCCGGCAGGGCGGCAGGAGTGAGGGCAGGGGAGAGAGGTCCGTCCATGTGGCTGTCAGGGGGCGGTCATGCGGCTGCCATGGGGAAGGGCGGCCGTCCGCTCATGCGGTACGGGTCATCCATTGGCCCATGTCGGCCACTTCTTTCTGCCACTGCGGGGAGAGGCGCAGTTTCAGGAAGCGCCCATAGAGAGTGTCCAGCAGGGCAAGACAGGTTTCCATGAGGTAGATTTTTTCCAGGAGCAGGGCGTCCGGCTCGTCATCGGCGTCGCTTTTGTCCAGCTTGGGGGTGCGCAGGCTGCCGATGGAAAAATCCTCGGCCCGAAGGGTGAACTGGAAGGCCATGTCATCTTTTTCCAGGCGGATGAGCGCCCGCGTGACCTTCTTGCCCGTGCCGAGCCCGAAGCGCGCCTCGCGCAGGGGCGAGAGGGAGCCGGAAACCGAGGCCGTCTCGCGCGCCTCGCCCTCGCCGCCGGCCACCACGATGCGCTGCTCCATGGAAACGGCAAAGGGCTGGCCGTGCGCATCGGTGAAGGCGCCGGGCGCGGTGTCGCTCTGGTACCAGAGCCAGGTGAGAAATTCCTGCCCGAGGATGGCATCCGTGGAATCGGAGGAAGCAAGGCTCATGGCTATTTCCTAGGCGTCGGCGGACGCGAATTGTGTGGTTTCCAGCCTGTCCAGGCGGAGCAGGGCGTCCTCGTCCAGCATGGTGACGGCGAGCGTATAGGGCGTGAGCTGATCAAGGCGCAGGTCAAAGGTCTGGAGAAATTCTTCCATGAAGAGGTCGATCATGCCGCTCTGGGTGGAGGCGAACCAGACTTCATTTTTTTCCAGAAGCCAGATGACATTGAACTCGCCGGGCACGGGCAGAAAGCGCTGCCTGAGCCTGAGCAGGACCTGTTCCTTGATTTCCTTCTTTCTTTCACGGGAAATGAAGGTCTTGTTGCGGGCGCGCAGCTCCTCCTTTTCCTGGCGCAGGGCAAGGGCCACATGCTTACGGATGACCCCGGCCGGGATCTTGCGCTTGTCCACGCGCAGCGAAAAGACGAGATAATTGCCTTTTTGTGGCGGGGCCTCGTTCCACTCGGCATCAAGGAAATCCTCAAAACTCACCCAGCCCACGGACTGCATTTCGGGGAGCTCGTCAATATCCACAAAGGCGTGCTTGCGCAGCCGCTCGGGCACCTGGCGGATGAGCTCGTCCGTCACCGGGTCGAGGATGCGGAAGCGGGTAAAACTGGTGCTCGCGTTGGCAAAACCCATGAACTATCCTTTTAATAAAGCGGGATTATTCAATTTTTCAGGCCAATGGCATCCGGCGGAGAAACTCTGGCCAGCCCCACATAAGGCGGCGTGGCGGCCGAGGGCTTGCGCCTGTTGTACGTCAGAGCCTTGCTGACGGCAAGGGGCGGCGATTGGCGCGGGCCGGACGCGGGGGTAAGTCCTCTCGAAAATGAGGCTGGAAAATGGCGAGAGTGGTGTTCCCCTCACGATGGCCCTTTCAGCTTTATTTGTCCCATAATGATAATTATGTAAACTAATATACCTAAAAATCCTCAGGATGCCACATGCTTGACGTGGCCCCCCGCTTTCGCGCAGCATGGCGACAGCAATAAGAATCACACTTCGGGAAGCTGCATGAAACATCCCAAGACTTCGCCTTCAAATCGCAAACACGGGCACGCACGGCGCGGCGCTTCCGAAAAGCCCGGCGCGGGTTCGCGGTCTCCCAGTCCAGAACACATCGCAGATAAGGTAGGCACGGGCGCCCCCATTTCTGAAACGAACGCCGACGGCTTGCGCCTCAATAAAGCCATCGCCGCTTCGGGCCTGTGCGCGCGCCGCAAGGCCGACGAGCTGATTTTTGCAGGGCGCGTCAGCGTAAACGGCAGCCCGGAGACCAATCCCGGCCGCCGGGTGCTCCCCGGCGATAGCATTACTGTGGATGGCGAGCCGCTGCCGGACCGGCAGGAGCATGTCTATCTGCTGCTGCACAAGCCCGTGGGGACGGTCTGTACCCTGAGCGACCCGCAGGGGCGCCCCACGGTCATGGACCTCTTGCCCGAAAAGGCCCGCGGGCTCGGGCTTTTCCCGGTAGGACGGCTGGACTACTTCTCCGAAGGGCTGCTCCTGCTCACCAATGACGGCGAGCTTGCCAACCGCCTCATTCACCCGCGCCATCATGTGGACAAGGTTTATGAAGTGCTGGTGCGCGGAGAGGTTTCCGAACGGCAGCTGGAAATCATGCGCGGCGGGATGCGCCTTTCGGACGGCACTCCCCTCCTCCCGGTTGCGGCCAGCCGTGTGCAGACGCAGGACAGGCGCGGCACCCTGCTGCGGCTCGTCCTGCGGCAGGGTGTCAATCGTCAGATTCGCCGGATGTGTGACGACCTTGGCCTCACCATCCTGCGGCTCACGCGCGTGGCCGAGGGGGGCCTCACACTGGACGAGCTCAAGGCCGGCGAGACGCGCGTTCTGGACCCTTCCGAAATCCGGGCGCTCCGAAAGAGCGTCGGACTTTCGGAAAAGCCCTGAAGTGCGGTATCCTTTTGGGTTGATCAGGCAGGCAGTTGAGCCATGGGCGCCAGCCCAGGTGGAGGAAAAACAGCGACGAAAAAGATTCTCACTGCTCTGCCTGCTTCTGCTGCGTTCCGCGCCTGGACTCTCACGGCGCTGGCCGCACCCGGCTTTTCTGAGATGTTGGCGCTCTGGAGCAGGGACTAGGCAACGAACTTGCTCCAAAGTCCCCGCAACTGGCCCATCAGCGAGGTCTCAGCGCCTTCGTTTTCGTTCCAGGCATCTACGAGCGCCTGGCGAAATTTTGCCCCAGCATCCGGCGCCGCTTCGTCGCGGTATTCCGGCCCCACGGGGAGAGAATTGCGGAACGCCGCCATCGCCTCTTCGGAAATGGAAACAGTGTCCCCTGCCCTTGCGCCGCTCCGGCGGGGCTCCCGGCGCGTCGGCTGGGTGGGGTCGATTCCGGTGAGTGCGCCTATGGCGCTGTAGCTGCCTGAAACCTGCATAGAGCATCATCCTGCGGCCGGAAATATCTTCCAGCGCAGCCAAATCGCTGCAAAAACCATTCCCTTAAAAGCAAGGCCGCCCCTGCGGATTCCACAAGGGCGGCCGGAAAGGGTGCGCGGGAAAGAGCTAGACGATGCCGTGCTCTCCCGGGCGCTCGTACTTTTCCTTTTCCTGTGCGCGGACATAAAAATCCGTGTCGCCCAGGGCCAGCAGTATGGCGGAAGACACATAGATGGACGAGGCCGTGCCCACCACCACGCCGATAAGCATGGTCAGCGCGAAATCATGGATGACGCCGCCGCCGAGGAGGAAGAGCGAAAGCGTGGCCACAAAGGTCGTGCCGCTCGTGAGGATGGTGCGTGAGAGCGTCTGGTTGACGCTGCGGTTGATGAGCGAGGCCAGGTCCAGCTCGGGCCGGGCGCGCAGGTTTTCGCGCAGGCGGTCATAGACGATGATGGTGTCGTTGAGCGAATAGCCCACGATGGTCAGGATGGCGGCCATGACGTTGAGGTCGATCTCCACATCGAGGATGGAGAGCAGGCCCAGGGTGATGAACACGTCATGCAACAGGCCCACCACCGCGCCCAGGGCGAAGTTCAGCTTGAGCACGAAGCAGACCATCAGGGTGATGGCGAGCGCCAGCAACACCTGCCAGCCCATGCTCACCGGGGTGAAGCTGAAAAGGTACATGCCGCCCCAGAGGGCCGCGGCCATGACGGCGCCGGCCATCCAGCGCTGCTCGAACCTGCCGGAAATATAGACGGCGATGAGCAGCACGGCATAGTAGAGCGCGCTCAGGGCCTTGTTGGTGAGGTCGTCGCCCACCTTCGGCCCCACCACCTCGAGCCGCTGGATCTCGGCCGGATTGTCCGGGAAGGCCTGCGCCAGCGCCTTCAGCACATTGGTGCGCAGCACCGAGGCATCCCCGCTTTCGGAGCTGGAAAAGCGCAGCAGGTAGTCGCGCCCGCCCTCGCCGAAGCGCTGGGTGCTGATGCCGGGGAGCTCGGGAATGTTGAGGCTTTTCTTGAGGGCCTCGTCCTCCACGGGCTGGGCAAACTGCACCTGCACGATGACGCCGCCCGCGAAGTCGATGCCGAGCCTAAGGCCATTGCCCCACAGCACCGAGGCAAGGCCCGCCAGCAGGATGAGGATGGAGATGGCATAGGCCCAGCGCCTTTTGCCGATGAAGTCGATATGGGTGTCATGCTTGATGAATGCAAAGCCCATGGGTTTCTCCATGTGCGCCCGGGGCTTGTCGCCCCGGAGTGGTTGCCCGCTTCAGGCCCGAAAGGGGCCGCGCTAGATGCTGATGCCCTTGGGGCCGCAATGGCGGGCCCATTCTTGAAAAATCGCTCGCGAAACAAAGATGGCCGTGAACATGGAGGCAATGATGCCGAGCGACAGCGTGACCGCAAACCCTCGGATGGGTCCCGTGCCGAACTGGTAGAGCACCACCGTGGCAATGATGGTCGTCAGGTTGGAGTCGGTGATGGAAATGGCCGCGCGGTCAAAGCCCGCCTTCACTGCGGCGAGCGGCGTGAGCCCGTGGTGCAGCTCCTCGCGGATGCGCTCGTAAATGAGCACATTGGCGTCTACCGCCATGCCGATGGTGAGCACGATGCCCGCAATGCCGGGCAAGGTCAGCGTGGCGCCGAAAGCCCCCATGCCCGCCATGACGATGAGCATGGTGAAGCAGAGCATGACATCGGCGATGATGCCGCTGATGCCGTAATAGATGGCCATGAAGATGATGACGAGCGCCGCGCCCACCAGGGCCGCGCGCACGCCGCTGTCGATGGATTCCTGCCCGAGGGAGGGGCCCACGCTGCGCTCTTCCAGCACGGAGACAGGCGCGGGCAGCGAGCCCGCACGGAGCACGATGGCGAGGTCCTGCGCCTCGGCGGTGGTGAAGTTGCCGGAAATGCTCGCCCTGCCGCCGCCGATGCGCTCGCGGATGACCGGCGCGGAATAGACCTTGCCGTCGAGCACGATGGCCATGCGCCGCCCCACGTTTTCTCCGGTCACGCGTTCGAAGATGCGGCCGCCACGGCCATTGAAGTTGAGGGTCACATAGGCCTGGTTCATCTGGTCAAAGGCGGGCCTGGCGTCGGCCACGTCCTCGCCGGTGAGCATGGCGTCCTTCTCGACGGCGATGCGCCCTTCCTTCTGGGCTTCCTTGCCCTGGGCCGACGCGGATTCCAGCAGGGGCAGCACCACCACGCCCGAGGGCAGCACGGCCTTGCCGGGGTCCACATCGTCGCGCACCAGATGAAACTCGAGGTGCGCGGTCTGGCCGATGATCTGCACGGCGCGGCGCGGGTCGGATATGCCGGGAAGCTGCACCTGGATGCGGTTGTCCGCCTGCTTGCGGATGTCGGGCTCGGCCACGCCGAACTGGTCGATGCGGTTGCGGATGGTGCGGAGTGCCTGGTCCAGCGCCATGTTTTCCAGGCGTGTCACCTCGTCGGAGGTAAAGTGCGCCACATAGCGCAACTGCCCGGCGTCGCCGCGCTGCGGCGCCTCCACGTCCAGCTGGGGGAAATGCCGGGCCAGCAGTTCCTGGAGCTTGGCCTCGTTTTCGGCGCGCGGCAGGACAAATTCCAGGGTGGTGCCCCCCACTACGCGCGGGCGGAGAACCACAATCTTTTCATCCTGCGCCACGCGGCGCACATCCTGCCCGGCCAGCGCAAGGGCATTGCTGACGGCCTTGGCCACATCCACGCCCAAGGTGAGGTGGATGCCGCCCTTGAGGTCAAGGCCGAGATTGATCTTGCTCGAGGGCAGGATACGCTCGAGAGCCGTACCTATGCCCGGGATGCTCGGCAGGGCATAGACCAGGCAGAGCACGAATACCAGCACGGAAATGCCGAGTCGCCACCGCAGACCCATCGTTCACCTTCCAGGATACGGCCCACACGGCCGAAAATGACAACGGAAACGCCGGGCACGCGGCGCGCGCCACCACGCGGGATGACGCGCCCCTGCCCGGCCTGATGCGGACGGGAAAGCCGCCTACTTCTTTTCCGCNGGTGCGGCCGGGGCGCTCGNCTGCATGAGGCCGCCCACGGCNGCGCGNGAAATGCGCAGCTNGGAGTNGCCGCTTTCGAGGAGCACCTGCTCGTCNTCGATTTCGAGGATGCGGCCGATGATGCCGCTGGAGGTCACCACATGGTCGCCGCGCTTGAGCTCGGAGAGCATCTGCTTGTGCGCCTTGGCCCGCTTTTGCTGCGGCCGGATGAGCAGAAACCAGAAGATGACGAACATGAGGATGAGCGGCAGGAACTGCATGAGCATATCCGTGCCCTCGGGGGCCGCGCCCCCGGCCTGGGGAGTGCCCATGGCGAAAGCNATGGATTCAAACAAAGCGCACCTCCAGAGGTGTAGTCTGACGCCGGGAGGCCCCGGCGCAAGCTAAGTTGCACAAAAGTAGCCCCTGCTCTTAGCCTGTACCGNCGGAATTTGCAAGCCATGCGTGGGCGCGGGCCGCGCCGNCTGCGGTGACAGGGGCTNCNCNNGNCCTNCCNNCNCNTCNNGGNNGNCTNAGGCGTCTTCGGTNTCGCGCACCACTTCGAGGATGTCAGGCAANGCGCGGATGTCCTCGATGAGCTGGTAGAGCTGGTTCGCGCTCTTCACCTCCACGGTGAAGCGCAGGCGTGCCCTGCCGTCCACCTGGGTGTCCATGCTCAGGCCCGTGATATTGATGCTGCTCTGGGCNATGACCTCGGCAACGCGCGCGAGCACGCCGGCCACGTTCTGCGAGATGATGAAGATACCCGCCTCGTAGGGCTGCTCGGCCTCCGTGCCCTCCCAGTGGACGGAGATGAGCCGCTCNGGCTCCATGTTGGCCACATTGGCGCAGTCGGCCCGGTGCACCGTGATGCCCATGCCCCGGCTGATATAGCCGATGATGGGGTCGCCCGGCACGGGGTTGCAGCACTTGGCGAAGCGCATGAGCACGCCGTCCACGCCGGAAATGCCCACGCCCTCGGTNTTTTTGCGCGCGGCCTCCTTGCTCTCCTTGACGCTCGGCGGCTCGGGCGCGGCCGGGGCCACGGCCTCGGGGTGGAGGACGGCATAAAGGCGGTTGAGNACCTTGCGCGGCGTTATGTGCGCATAGCCCACCGCGGCCACGAGGTCGTCCACGCTGTCGAAGTTCATGTCCTGGGCCACGATGGCGAGGTGGCCCTCCTTGTGGGCCTTGCTCACGTTGAGGCTGACCTTGCGGCCCTCCTTTTCCAGCATTTCNCGGCCCAGGGTGACGGCGTGGGTGCGCTCCTCGGTNCGGAGATAGCGCTGGATGCGGCTGCGCGCCCGCGCGGTCTTGACGAGCTTGAGCCAGTCGCGGTTGGGATTGCGGGCCGGGTCGGTGACGATCTCCACGATGTCGCCGTTCTTGAGCTCGGTGCCGAGCGGCATGAGGCGNCCGTTGATCTTGGCNCCGGCGCAGTGCTGGCCCACCTTGGTGTGAATATGGAAGGCGAAGTCGAGCGGGGTCGCCCCTTCAGGCAGTTCTTTAACATCCCCCGCGGGGGTGTAGACATAGACCTCNTCCTTGAAGAGGTCCATCTTCAAGGAGTGCATGAACTCTCGCGAGTCCGCCTCCTCGCCCTGGCGCTCAAAAATTTCCCGAAGCCACGAGAATTGCTCNAGGTCCTTGCTGTTGACGCGGCCCTTTTCTTTGTAAAGCCAGTGCGCGGCCACGCCGTGCTCGGCCTGGCGGTGCATGTCCTCGGTGCGGATTTGNATTTCGATGCGCTCGCCCTCGGGCCCGATGACNGTGGTGTGCAGGCTCTGGTAGCCGTTGGCCTTGGGCATGGAGATATAGTCCTTGAAACGGCCGTACACGGGCTTCCACTGCGAGTGCACGAGGCCGAGCACGGCATAGCAGTCCTTGATGTCCTTGACGAGCACCCGGAAGGCCATGATGTCGTGCATTTCATCCAGCGTGAGGGACTGGGACTGCATCTTCTTGTAGATGCTGTACTTGTGCTTGATGCGCCCGTAGACCTCGCCCTGGATGCCGTTGGAGGCCAGAAGNTCGCGGAGCAGGTTGACCACCTTGTCGATGATGTGCTTTTCCACCACCTGATGGGTGTCGAGCCAGTGGTCGATCTGGTTGTAGATATCGGGCCGAAGGTACTTGAAGCTCAGGTCCTCGAGGCGGCGCTTGAGCACGTTGAGGCCCAGGCGNTTGGCGAGCGGCGCGTAAATATCCATGGTTTCCTGCGCGATGCGCCGCTGCTTGTGCGCCTTCTGGAAGTCGAGGGTCTGCATGTTGTGGAGCCGGTCCGCCAGCTTGACCATGAGCACGCGCATGTCGTGGCTCATGGCGAGGATCATCTTGCGGATGTTCTCGGCCTGNGCCTCCTCCTTGTTNTCNAAGGTAATCATGCTGATCTTGGTCACGCCATCAACGATGTCGGCCACGTCCTCGCCGAAATTCTCGTCGATTTCCTCGATGGTGGCCTTGGTGTCCTCCACCGTGTCGTGGAGCAGGCCGGCCGCGACTGTGGACTCGTCAAAGCCCATTTCCGCCAGGGTGGAGGCCACGGCCAGCGGATGCGAAAGATAGGGCTCGCCCGAAAGCCGCGTCTGCCCGGCGTGCGCCGTGGCCGCATAGACATAGGCGTGCTGGATGAGCTCAAGATTGGCGTTCTTGTTGTTTTCCGAAACCTTGTCCAGAACTTCCTGGATGCGGATCATGGGGCCCCCGCAGGCTGGAGGATGCGCCAACAGCAAAGCGGCGGCCCGAGGTCCTTTTCGGCCGCCGCGCATGGTGAGCGCAGGTGTGCATCTTTTCCCGACTATGTTCCGACACGGCGCACCTTGTCAACGGCGCTCCGGCCGCGGGGGCGCACCGGGCGAATCTTGTCATTGCCGCAGGCAGCGGCTATTCTGGGTCGGGCGCGCCAGGGCCCGCGCGACCTTTACCCCCCTCGCGCCCGAAAACCCCACAAGGAGAAACCATGCTCAAGCACATACTCGCCTTCGGCCTCGCCCTCTGCCTGGCCGCCCCGGCGCTGGCCGCGGAAAAAACGGACGATGCCGCTGCGGCCGCCAAGACCACGGACAAGGTCCCCGAGGCCGCCGAAGCCGCGCCCAAGGGGCCCGAACAACTGACCTGCAAATATTATACGGTCACCATGCCGGACGACTGGAAGGCCATCATGGCCCCCACGGAAAATCAGGGCATGACCAGCGCCATCTTTGCGCGCACCGCCGGGAGCGCCGTTGTCACCATGGTGGTGGGCCCCCGCGGCGTGGCCGACGGCAAGACCATCGCCGGCATGTTCGCCGAGCAGTTCAAGGCGGAAAAGCCCCCGGTGGAAAAGAACGGGCAATACACCTTCTCGTTCACGCAGCAGGGGATGCCCTGCCAGGCCTGGGTGGGGACGGAAGGCGACGTCTTCATGGTGACGACGGTCACGGGCAACCGCAAGGACGCCCAGGCCTTCATCCGGCAATCGGTCAAGAGCGCCGACTATCCCAAGCTGCTGCCGCAGCTCTAGCCGGGGCCGTTTCCGGGGCGCGGCGGCCTGACCGTCGCGCCCTTTCCGCGTGATGCGTCAGGAGGCCTGGAACTCGGGCCTGAGCAGCGGGAAGAGGATGACTTCCCGGATGGAGGGGGAATCGGTGAGCAGCATGACCAGGCGGTCGATGCCCACGCCCTGCCCCGCCGCCGGGGGCATCCCGTATTCGAGGGCGCGCAGGTAATCCTCGTCCATGCTGTGCGCCTCGTCGTCGCCCGCCTCGCGCTCGCGCTTCTGCTCCTCAAAGCGCAGGCGCTGGTCCACGGGGTCGTTGAGCTCGGAAAAGGCGTTGGCGAGCTCGCGCCCGGTGATGAAGAGCTCGTAGCGGTCCGTTATTTCCGGCCGGGTGTCGTTGCGGCGCGAGAGCGGCGAGATGGCCGTGGGGTAATGATAGATGAAGTGCGGCTGGATGAGCTTGTCTTCCACATCCAGGTCGAAGAGCTTGGCCTGGAGCTTTTCCAGACACTCGTTTTCGAGAATTTTTTCCCCTCGCTCGCGGATATAGGCCTTTACCTTGTTGTAATCGTTGTAAAATTCTGGCTGGTGGCCGCCAATCTTGGTGAGCGAGTCATAAAAGCTCATGCGGTGCCAGTGGCCCGGTGTGAGGTCGATCTCCTCGCCCTGATAGGTGATGACCGTGCTGCCGCAGGCCTTGCGCGCAATGTGGGCGAAAAGCTGCTCCGTGAAGTCCATGAGGTCTTCAAAGGTGGCATAGGCCCAGTAGAATTCACACATGGTGAATTCCGGATTGTGGCGCGTGTCGATGCCTTCGTTGCGGAAATTGCGGTTGAGCTCGAACACCTTTTCAAAGCCGCCCACAAGCAGGCGCTTCAGGTAGAGCTCCGGTGCGATGCGCAAAAACAGCTCCAAGTCGAGGGCATTGTGGTGCGTCCTGAAGGGCTTGGCCGTGGCGCCGCCCGCAATGGGCTGCATGATGGGCGTTTCCACCTCCATGAAGCCGTGATCTTCCATGAAGCGGCGGAACTCGCGCACGATGAGGCTGCGCTTGAGGAATATCTCGCGGCTGCGCGGCGTGACGATGAGGTCCACATAGCGCTGGCGGTAGCGCGTTTCCATGTCCTTCAGGCCGTGGTACTTTTCGGGCAGCGGGCGCATGGAGCGCGTCAGGAGCCGCAGGGAGCGGCAGGCGATGGTCAGCTCGCCCGTCCTGGTGCGGAAAAGATGGCCGGAAACGCCCACAATGTCGCCCACGTCGAGCTTCTTGACGATCTTGTAGGTCGCCTCGTCCAGGTATTCGCGCGAGGCATAGCACTGGATGCTGCCGCTCTGGTCCATAAGGTGGAAGAAGGCTACCTTGCCGAAAGACCGGAGCGAGACGATGCGCCCGGCAATGGCGAACACATCCTCCGTGGCTTCCAGCGCCTCACCCTCGAGCGCGCCGAATTTCTCGAGCACCCAGGCGACGGAGTGCTCCTTGCGGAAATCGTTGGGAAAGAGCGGCGTGCCGCCGTCCAGAAGGTCGCAGGCCTTGGTGACGCGGTTCTTGATGACCTCATTGAGCTCGTTCTTGCCGGCGAAGCTCTCGAGCATGGGCATGAAATAGGCCGTATGCGGCGACTTGGTGCCCAGCTTGATTACAGGCTTCGCGCTCTTTTTTCTTTGTTCCCGATCGTCCACGCTCAAGCCCCCTTCCGTCTCCCCCGCCCCTCATGGCGGGCGGCCACAGACTGCCGCTTTCCGCTTTCCCGCGGAAAGTAGGCCACGGTATGCCATTCGCATGGGAGCGTCAAGACGCGCACCCGTGAGCCATTGCCAAGAACCGGAAGAATATTATATGGAAAGGGACTTGCCCCCAGGGGGCGGGCGTCGCTTGTGCGCGCAAAAGGCGTGCGCGTGGCGGCGGCCACATTCCGCGTGGACAGGCGCGCCGGGTGGGCGCGGCCAAATTGGCAACGGAGGCAGTATTGAACCAGTTCAGCCGCAACCTGATGCTCTGGGCGGCGATCGTCCTGGCGATGGTGATGCTTTTCAATATGTTCCAGCAGCCCCAGTCCGGGGCGCAGCGGGTGCCCTTCACGGAATTTCTCACCAAGGTGGACGAGGGTCAGGTGCTCTCCGTGACCATGCAGGGCCAGACCCTCATCGGCAAGACCTCGGACAACAGGAGCATTCAGACCTACGCCCCCCAGGACGCGGGCCTCGTCAACCGCCTCATCGAGAAAAAGGTGGAGATCAAGGCCGAGCCCCCGGAAGAATCCCCCTGGTACATGACCCTGCTCGTCTCCTGGTTCCCCATGCTTTTGCTCATCGGCGTATGGGTGTTCTTCATGCGCCAGATGCAGAGCGGCGGCGGCAAGGCCATGAGCTTCGGACGCTCNCGGGCGCGGCTCCTCAATCAGGAGAACGCGCGCGTCACCTTNGCCGACGTGGCNGGCGTNGACGAGGCCAAGGAAGANCTCTCCGAGGTGGTGGAATTTCTCTCCAATCCCAAAAANTTCACGCGCCTTGGCGGCCGCATCCCCAAGGGCGTGCTGCTCGTGGGCCCTCCCGGCACCGGCAAGACCCTGCTCGCGCGCGCCGTGGCGGGCGAGGCCGGGGTNCCCTTCTTTTCCATTTCCGGCTCGGACTTTGTGGAAATGTTCGTGGGCGTGGGCGCTTCGCGNGTGCGCGACCTTTTTGTGCANGGCAAGAAAAANGCGCCCTGCCTNATCTTTATTGATGAAATCGACGCCGTGGGNCGCCAGCGCGGCGCGGGCCTCGGCGGCGGCCATGACGAGCGCGAGCAGACCCTGAACCAGCTCCTTGTGGAGATGGACGGCTTTGAGAGCAATGAGGGCGTCATCCTCATCGCGGCCACCAACAGGCCNGACGTGCTCGACCCGGCCCTGCTGCGCCCCGGNCGCTTCGACCGNCAGGTGGTGGTGCCCACGCCCGACTTGCGCGGCCGCAGGCGCATCCTCGAAGTCCACACCAAGCGCACGCCGCTCGACCCCGGTGTGGACCTCGATGTGCTCGCCCGCGGCACGCCGGGCTTTTCCGGCGCGGACCTCGAAAACCTCGTCAACGAGGCGGCCCTGCAGGCGGCCAAGCTCAACCAGAACCGCCTCGACATGCGCGATTTTGAATTCGCCAAGGACAAGGTCCTCATGGGGCGCGAGNGNCGCAGCCTTATCCTCTCCGACGAGGAAAAGCGNATCACCGCCTATCATGAAGGCGGCCATGCGCTGGCGGCGCGGCTTTTGCCCGGCTCCGACCCGGTGCACAAGGTCACCATCATNCCCCGCGGNCGCGCCCTCGGCGTGACCATGCAGCTCCCCGAGGAGGACCGNCACGGCTATTCGCGCACCTATTTGCGCAACAATCTCGTGGTGCTGCTCGGCGGTCGCGTTGCCGAGGAACTCATCCTCGACGACATCACCACCGGCGCCTCCAACGACATTGAGCGNGTCACGCGCATGGCCCGCAAGATGGTCTGCGAATGGGGCATGAGCGAGACCATCGGCACGCTCTCCATCGGCGAGACCGGGGAGGAGGTATTCATCGGCCGCGAATGGGTGCAGAACAAGAACTTCAGCGAAGAGACCGCCCGCCTCGTGGATGCCGAGGTCAAGCGCATCGTGGAGGAGGCCCACGCGCGCTGCCGCAAGCTCCTTGAGGACAATGCGGACACCCTGCACCGCATCGCCCGCGCCCTGCTTGAGCGCGAAACCATCACCGGCGACGACCTCGACCTGCTCATGGAGGGCAAGCCCCTCCCCCCTTTGGAAGTGAGCGCCGCCTCCTTCCCGTCGGACGGCGCGAGCGGAGGCACGGTGGTGTCGGAGACGACCGACTTCGTGCTCGAATCGGACGACGCGGCCCCGGCGGACAGCGAAGGAAAAGCGCCGGAAAACCCGGTGGAGCCGAAAGAGGCCCCCGCGAAAGACGACGCAGGCTCCGCCCGCGGCGAAGGCACGGAGAACAAGGGCGACCAGGGGAAGAGCGGAGAATGACACGGGCAAAACGGGACTCGGCGTTCCGGCCGCGCAGGGGCCGTTGATGGCGAGGTGCGAGGCGCCGGCGGGTGCGCCACCGGGTCCTTCGCCCAGCCCCTGGAACGTTGCGGGCGGCGCGAATCTTGCGCCTGCAGCGCCTTTCGGGGTCATGGGTATCCTCAACCTGACCCCCGATTCCTTCTATGACGGCGGAAAACACGCTGCGGGCGAGGCGGCGCTTCGGCAGGCGCTGGCCCTCTCCGAAGCCGGGGCGGACCTGCTGGACCTTGGCGCGGAATCGAGCCGCCCCGGCGCGCGGCCGCTCACCCCGGAGGAAGAGCAGCAAAGGCTCATCCCGGTGCTCGATGCCGTGCGCGAAAAGCTGCCCGGCATCCCGCTCTCCGTGGATACGGTCCATGCGGCCACGGCNGCAGCCGCGCTCGACAGGGGGGCGGTCATNATCAACGATGTCTCGGCNTGCGGCGTGGACCCGGAACTCGTTGACGTGCTCGCGGAGCGCAGGCCNGGCTATGTGCTCATGCACAGCCAGGGGCGCCCGCCGGAGATGCAGGCCGCGCCGNGCTATGCCGATGTGTGCCTCGAGGTNCGCCNCTTTTTCGCGCGNGAGCTNNCCCGCCTNGTGAAGGCGGGCCTTCCCGAGGAGCATATCGTGCTGGANNCCGGCATCGGCTTCGGCAAGACGCTTTCGCACAACCTGGCCCTGCTGGCGCACATGGAGGATTTTCTCGAGTTCGGCCGCCCNCTGCTGGTGGGGCTNTCCATGAAATCCCTGTTCGGNGANCTTNTGGGCNTNCCNGTGGAGGCNCGCGGCGCGGCCACGCAAACGGCGTCGGCGCTCCTGTGGGAGCGCGGCNTCTTCTGGCACCGGGTGCATGATGTGGCGGGNGTGNGNGGGGCCTTGCGGCTCGCAGCCNCCCTTGCCGGGGCCTGACGGGNCNANNCGGGANGCNGNNCCCGGCCCTNGGCGCACAAGGAAGTACGCATGTTCTTCGAGCATTTTGTCTTTGACTGGCGGGACGCGCTGGATATTGCGCTCGTCAGCGTCCTGCTCTACCAGGTCATCCAGCTTCTCCGCGGCTCGCGGGCGCTTGCCGTACTCACGGGCCTGGGGCTGCTCGGCGTGCTNTACTTCGTGTCACGGGCGCTGGGGCTCTACACNCTCTCCTGGCTTTTGCAATATATTTTCGGCTCGGCCTTCATCCTCATCGTCGTCATCTTNCAGGCCGACATCCGGCAGGCGCTCGGCGAAATGGGCNCGCACCGCTTTTTCCGNCGCAAGNANCTTCTNGCGAGCGGNGTGNACGACCTCGTGGAGGCCTGCGTGGAGATGGCNCGNNTGCGCATCGGCGCGCTCATCGTCATNGAGCGCAGTATGCGCCTCGGGGACATGATCAAGCGGGAGGGCGTGCGGCTGGACGCCCTGCTCTCCCGGCAGCTGCTCATGAATATTTTNTACCCCAAGGCNCCGCTGCACGACGGNGCNGCCATCATCAGCAAGGGCAGGATTATGGCGGCGGGCTGCATTCTCCCGCTGGCCGTGGCCAAGGGGCAGAATTTCGGCACGCGGCACCGGGCGGCCCTCGGCATCACCCAGGAAAGCGATGCCGTGGCCATTGCCGTTTCCGAAGAACGCGGCGAAATTTCCGTGGCCATGAAGGGGGAACTCGTGCGTTCGCTGGACGCCACACGCCTGCGGCAGGTGCTCAATGAAATCCTTTGACAAGCCGGAGGCCGCCGGAGAAAAGGGCCGTCTCGGGCGCGCCCCGCATGTGCTCTCCATGTTCATCGCGGTGCTGCTCGCCACGGTCATGTGGTATGCGGTGAGCGTGCGCGACCGCCTCGAGGCGCAGGTGGAAGTCAATATCGACTATTACGGCATCCCCTCCAACCTCGTGGTGACCGACGGCCTCGTGAGCAAGCTCACCGTGCGCCTGCGCGGCCCCGAGACCCTGCTCCGCTCCATCCCCCGCGAGCGGCTCACCGAGGGCATCGACCTTTCGGACATCAAGAAGGGCGAGACTATCGTGCCCCTGGGCCGGGACGAACTGGGGCCTGCCTTCCGCGCCTTTGAAGTGGTGGACATCCAGCCGCCGCGCATCGTCATCCATGCAGATACGGTGCTTGAGCGCAGCGTGCCCGTGCAGGCCAAGGAGGAATCGCCGCTGCACAACGACGCCCTCACCGTGGAGAACCTGAGCGTCTCGCCCGCAACCGTCATCCTGCGCGGGCCCGAGCAGGTGATCAACACCATCACGCGGCTCCCCCTCACCATCAAGCTCGACCCCAAGGCGGCGGGCACCACGGTGCAGCAGACCATCACCCTCGACACCCCGAGCCTCGTCACCGCCAACCCGCCATCCGTGCGCGTGCGCTACACCATCACCAGCGGGCGCACCGTGGTCTCGCGGCACTGCACCATCAAGGTGGACAGCGACGCCGACCACCATTATACGGTGACGCCCCATGAGCTCACCGTGCTCGTGGAGGTTCCCGAAGCGCTCGCCAAGAACTCCAAATACCTTCAGGGCATGGCGGTGAGCGTGCTGCCGCCCGGCATGGAAGTGGGCGAGACCAGGCAGGTGAAGCTCCGCTTCAGGCTGCCCGAGGGCATGACGCTCTTGAACCCGGCCAACGATGACGTTAAGGTGACGCGAACCAAATAAGCGCAGGGCTGCGCCCGTGTGCACCCCATGCGCGGAGGGTGGTGGAATGGCTCAACGACTTTTCGGAACCGACGGCCTGCGCGGCACGGTCAACACCTGGCCCATGACGGTGGATGTGGCCCTGCGCCTCGGGCTTGCCGCCGGGGTGCGCTTCCGGCGCGGCCCGCACAGGCACCGGGTGGTCATCGGCAAGGACACGCGCCTTTCCGGCTACATGTTCGAGTCCGCGCTGACTTCGGGCCTCTGCGCCTCGGGGATGCACGTCATCATGACCGGGCCGCTGCCCACGCCCGCCATTTCCTTCCTCACGCGGAACATGCGTGCGGACCTTGGCGTGGTCATCTCCGCCTCGCACAATCCCTTTTATGACAACGGCATCAAGTTTTTCGATGCCGACGGCTACAAGCTCCCGGACCAGACGGAAAACGAGATAGCCGCCATGGTGCTGGACCCGGACTTTGCCTGGCCCTATCCCGACGAGCGCAGCATCGGCCGCGCCACCAAGATCGAGGACGCCGGGGGCCGCTACATCGTCTACACCAAGAGCTGCTTCCCCACGCACCTCACCCTGGGGGGCCTGCGCATCGTGGTCGACTGCGCCAATGGCGCGAGCTACAAGGTGGCGCCGCTGGCGCTGGAGGAGCTGGGGGCCGAGGTGTTCCGCATCGGCACTTCCCCGGACGGCACCAATATCAACGATCACTGCGGCTCGCTTTATCCGGAAGTGGTGGCCGCCAAGGTGCGCGAGCTCAGGGCCGACGTTGGCCTGGCCCTTGACGGCGACGCGGACCGCCTCATCGTGGTGGACGAGCGCGGCACCATTCTCGACGGCGACCAGCTCATGGCGCTGTGCGCGCAATCCATGATGGCGCGCGGGGAGCTTCCCAACAACCTGCTGGTGGCCACGGTGATGAGCAACCTCGCGCTGGAGATCTTCATGCGCGAGCATGGCGGCACGCTTCTGCGCGCGCCCGTGGGCGACCGCTATGTGGTGGAGGCCATGCGCCGCGAGGGGGCCATGCTCGGCGGCGAGCAGTCCGGCCACCTCATCTTCCGCCACTACAGCACCACGGGCGACGGCCTTCTGGCCGCGCTCCAGATACTGCGCATCATGCGGGAAAAGGAAAAGCCGCTCTCCGAGCTCGCGGGCCTGCTCACGCCCTTCCCGCAATGCCTCGTCAACGTGCATGTGGAAAAGCGGCTGCCCTTTGAGGAAAGGCCCGCCATCGCCGATGCCGTCGCCAGGGTGGAGGCAGAGCTTGCGGGCCGCGGCCGCGTGCTCTTGCGCTATTCGGGGACGGAAGCCCTCTGCCGGGTCATGGTGGAGGGAGAAAACGCCGACAAGGTGCGCCAGTACGCCCACGACCTCGCCGACGTGGTGCAGCGGGAACTGCGCTAGCCCGGCGCTTCCACGGCATCGACCCCGCAGGCGCGAGTCATCCGGCAGAAGTTCCGCCGGGAGACGCCGCGCCGATGTACGCCGAGCGACGGCTGCCCGCCCGGCTACTCCCCGTTGCGGGGCGGCAGCACCCGGCCGCCGTCCTCCAGATGCTTGAGGTACCTGTCGCGGCACTCATAGCTGCAAAAATAGCGGACGTTCTCGCCGTCGCGAACCGAGATGGCGCTGTCCACGGCCACATAGGTGCCGCATTCCGGGTCCCTGACCATTTCCCCGGCCGCCACCTTGCGCTCCAGGTCGGCGGCGTCCTCCGCTTCCCCGGCCTTTTTCTTTTTCAGGAAGTCATTGGCGAAAAGCCGGTAGAGGGCGTAGCCGGCGACGATGAGTATCAGCCATTTCCACATGGTCCTGCTCCTGGGCTTTTCGGGATGGGGGCCGCCCTGCCGTGAGGCCGCGCGGCCCTTTATCCTTAACATACAGCCTGCGGCGCGTCATTGGAAAATTTTCCCGTCGCAGAGCCTGTAGGGGAGCGCCCGCAAAGCCTCGGCAAGGGGGACGCCCTCTACGCAGAGCCCCGGAGCCACGTCCAGGAGNGGCACGAGCACAAAGGCCCGCCGCAAAAGCCGCGGATGCGGCAGCGTGCAGTCCGGCCACGCGCAGCGCTCCNCCCCGAAGAGGAGCAGGTCAAGGTCGATGACGCGCGGGCCGAAACGCAAGGCNGGATCGCGCACCCGGCCCATGAGGGCCTCCTGCTCCAGCAGGGCCGCCACCAGGGCGCGCGGCCGCCAGGAGGCGTCAAGCTCCAGTTTCAGCACCTGGTTGAGGAACCANGGCTGGTCNGCATANTCCTGNGGNTCGGTGGCGTATACGGGCGAAGCCGCGGCAATCTTGATTCCCGGAAGCCGGCCCAGACGCTCCGCCGCTTCGGCCAGCATNTGNCGNGCNGTGTCGCAGTTGGAGCCCAGGCTCACATAGGCGANGGTCNGGCTNTTCATTCTCNTCNTTCCNTTCCCTTGCNGCNTGNCGGCCGAGTATAGACGGACTCTGCGTCCACGCCAAGCGGCGCCATCCGTCGGGGCGCCCCCCTTGCCCGCGGCAGCCTTCAGGGCTAGCATGTGCCGCATGACCGCCGGACCAAAACCCGAAGGGCGCTCTTCGCGCCTCNNNCGNCTGCTGCCGCAATGGCTGGACCATCTGCTCGCGCAGCGGGGCCTTTCGCCGCGCACGGTGGANGCCTATGGCCGGGATGTGGAGAATTTTTTTCTTTATGCGGCCGAGGCGGACGAAGAGGGCGAGNCCCGGGGCGAAGGCCCCTTTCCCGGNAGCCGCGACCTTTTTCTCTATCTCGCGTGGATGCGGGGNCGCGGCAATACCGGGCGCACCCTGGCGCGACGGCTTTCCGCCTTGCGCGCCTTTTTTGCCTATGCGGTNGAGGAAGGCGTCCTCGATNCCAACCCNGCGACGCTGGTGGAAAATCCGCATCTTCCGCAGCACTTGCCCGAAGTCCTGAGCCGGGAGGAGATGGAGCGGCTGCTCGCTCTCCCGGACATGGAGAGCAAGAACGGCCGGCGGGAGCGCTGTATGCTCGAGCTCCTCTATGCGGCCGGTTTGCGCGTGTCCGAGCTTTGCGGCCTCACCGTGGGGNACCTGGACCTTCAGGCCGGGCTTGTGCGCGTGTTCGGCAAGGGCTCCAAGGAGCGCCTCGTGCCCCTGCACGGGCTCGCGGTGCGCCTTCTGGACGAGTATCTGCGCTTCTGGCGTCCCCTCTTCCGGCCAGCGGGCAACCACCTCTTCGTCAACCGGACTGGCGAGCCCCTGAGCCGCCAGTTCATCTGGAAGCGCATCAAGGCGCTGGCGCTCGAGGCGGGCATCCGGCGNCCCATTTCCCCGCATACGTTCCGGCACTCCTTCGCCACGCACCTGCTCGAGGGCGGCGCTGACCTGCGCGCCGTGCAGACCCTGCTCGGCCATGCGGACATCAGCGCCACAGAAATCTACACCCATGTGCAGGCCGAGCGCCTGCGCGGCATCCATCGCCGCTTCCATCCGCGCAGCGCGTCATAAACGCAGGAACCAGCCATGACAACTTCCGGCATGACCACTTCCGGACGCACCCTCATCACCTGCCATGCCAATGCCGATTTTGACGCCTTCGCGGCCATGCTCGCGGCCCGCAGGCTCTATGCGCCCTGCTCCCTGCTTTTTCCGGGCACGCAGGAGCGCGGGCTGCACAAGCTCGTNGNCTCGCTCGACNCCGCNGCCTATGACCTTGTGGAAAATGACGCNATCCGCTGGGAGGACTATGACCGCCTCGTGCTCGTGGATACGCGCCAGAANAGCCGCGTGCCGCATGTGGCGCAGCTCCTCGAGCGNCCCGGCGTCCGCGTCGAGGCCTGGGACCATCACCCGGACTCGGCGGANGACATCCCGGCGGACATCGTCCANCTTTCGCACGCGGGCGCGGTNACCACGAGCCTTGCGCTCGCCCTGCGCGAGCGGGGGGNCCGCCCCACNNCNGAGGAAGCGACGCTCCTCGGGCTGGGCATTTACGGCGATACGGGCTCCTTTACCTATTCCTCCACCACCGGGGAGGATTTCGAAGCCGCCGCGTGGCTTTTGAGCCTGGGNATGGACGTCAACCAGATCAACGAAATGGCGGCCCATGAGCTCACGAGCCAGCACATCCACGCGCTCAACAGCCTGCTGGAATCCGCGCGCACCTATCTTGTCAACAATGTGCCCGTGGTGCTGGCCGAAGTTTCGCTGGAGCACTACCTGGGGGATTTCGCGCACCTCGCCCACAGGCTCATGGAAATGGAAAAATTCACGGTGCTCTTCGCCATCGGCCTCATGGGCGACCGTATCCAGGTTGTCGCGCGCAGCCGCAGCGACGCCGTCAATGTGGGCGACATCTGCAAGGAGCTCGGGGGCGGCGGCCACGTCTACGCCGCCTCGGCCTCGGTGCGCTCCAAGATGATCACCGAAGTGCGCGAGACCATCCTGCGCCGCCTCTATGACCAGGCCAATCCCGAAAAAAATGCGGGCGAGTACATGTCCTCCCCGGCGGTGGGCATCGAGGCGGAGGCGANCTTGCGCGAGGCCGACGAGCTCATGCTCCACTTCGGGCTCAAGGCCGTGCCGGTGTTTCAGCCCGGCACGCGCGCCTGCGTGGGCCTCCTGGACGCGCAGACCGCCTCCCGCGCGCGGGCGCACGGCCTCGGGGATGAACCCGTGTGCGAATACATGAAGCGGCGGGTCCATATGCTGCCGCCCGAGGCGGGCATCAAGGAGCTCACCGACGTCATCGTGGGCGAGCGGCAGCGGCTCGTGCCCATCGTCAGGGACGACGCCGTGGTGGGCGTGGTGACNCGCACGGACCTCATCAATGTGTTCGCGAGCGAGGCCGGGCGCCTCCCCTCCCCGCGCGAAAACGGCAAGACGCACAATGTGGCCAAGCTCATCCGTGACCGCCTGCCGAAGCAGACGCAGGACCTGCTGCACCTGGCGGGCGAGACAGGCAAGCGCCTCGGGCTGCCGGTCTATGCGGTGGGCGGTTTTGTGCGCGATTTGCTTCTCGATGTGCCCAACCAGGATGTGGACCTCGTTGTGGAGGGCAACGGCATCGCCCTCGCCCGTGCCCTTGCCGAGACCCTGGGCGGCCGCGTGCGCGAGCACCAGAAATTCCTCACCTCGGTGGTCATCTTCAAGGATGCCGAGGGTCGGGAAAAGCGTATCGACGTGGCCACGGCCCGGCTGGAATATTATGAATACCCCGCGGCGCTCCCCACGGTGGAGCTTTCCTCCATCAAGATGGACCTCTTCCGGCGGGACTTCAGCATCAATTCCCTGGCCGTGCGGCTCGACAGCGAGCCCTTCGGGCAACTGGTGGATTTTTTCGGCGGCCGCCGCGACATCAAGGACCGCCTCATCCGCGTCCTCCATACCCTGAGCTTTGTGGAGGACCCGACCCGCTGCCTGCGCGCCGTGCGCTTTGAACAGCGCTACCAGTTCCGCATCGGGCCGGGCACGGAAAAGCTCATCCGCAACATCCTCCCCATGCACCTTCTGGACAAGCTCTCGCCTGCAAGGATTTTCAATGAATTCCGCCACATCTGCGACGAGGAGGAGGCCGATGCGTGCCTCGTGCGTCTGGACGAGCTGGGCATCCTCCAGGCGCTTTCTCCGCATCTGGCGCTCAATCCGGGCAAGCGCGCGCTGCTCCGCAGGCTCAAGGAGGTGCTCGCCTGGTACCGGCTGCTCTATTTTGAGGAAGCGGCGCAGCCGTGGCTGCTCTATTTCCTCGGCTTAAACCGTCACTTGAACTATGCCGACACCTCGGTCAACTATGCGCGCCTGGGGCTCCCCCATGCCCGGCGCGGGGAAATCATGCGCCAGAGGGAGCTCATGCGCATGGCGCGGCCGAAGCTCGAGGCCTGGCAGGCGGCGGCAGACAACGGCACGGCCCGCGTGAGCGAGCTCTGCGACCTTCTGCAGCCGCTTCCGCTGGAATTCCTGCTTTATCTCATGGCCGAGGACGAGGATGCGCGCCTGGAAAAGACGCTGTCCCGCTACATCACCCAATGGCGCAGGGAAAAGGCCGACATCACCGGGGAGGACCTGCGCCGCATGGGCCTTGAGCCCGGCCCTGCCTTCGGGCGCCTTCTGGCAAGCGCCCTGCGCGCCAAGCTGGACGGGGAGGCCACCACGGCCCAGGCCCAGCTTGAGCTCGCGGCCTCGCTCGTGGCGGCGGAAAAGGACGCCGCCGGGGAGCAGGCCCCGTAAGCGCCGCGGGAGCAACGGCATTTCAAGGCTTGCCCCGCTTGCGCTGAGCGTGTATACTTCCCAACCATGAAACAACTCTGGGCCCCCTGGCGTATCGACTATATCCTCGGCCCCAAGCCCGACGAGTGCGTCTTTTGCCTGCCTGAAGGCACGGAGGAGGACGCGGAACGGCTCGTGCTCCATCGCGGGGCGTCCAGTTTTGTCATCATGAACAAGTTTCCCTACAATAACGGGCATATCATGGTCTGCCCGTATCGGCACGTCATGGCGCTGGAAGATTTGACGGAAGCGGAGTCGCGCGAAATCATGGAGCTTCTCCAACGCTGCACCAAAATCCTCAAGCGTCACTTTAACTGCCAGGGCATCAATGTGGGCCTCAACCAGGGCGAGGCCGCGGGCGCGGGCATCCGCGAGCACCTGCACTTCCACCTCGTCCCGCGCTGGAACGGGGATTCCTCCTTCATGGCCGTCATGGACGAGGTGCGCACCATGCCCCAGCACCTCAGCGAAACCTATGCCGCGCTTTTGCCTTATTTTCGCGCTTCCGGGCCGTCCGTCGCGGGGAGTGGCTCCCCGGAGGGACAGGCCGCCCAATAGAACGGACGGGGCCGGGGGCCGCGCGGGCCAAGCCCCTCGCGGAGCCGAGCTTCGGAAAAACCGGAGTCAGTTCCTGCCGCAAGGAGAATCGTATGCGCTACCTCAAGGCCCTTGTGCTCGCCATCCTCATCTTTCTGGCGCTGGTGTTCTTTTTCCAGAACCAGACCGCCCTTTCCCAGCAGCTTGAGCTGTCGCTGAACCTCTTCTTCATCCCGCCCATGAAGTCCATTCCGCTGCCCTTCTATTTCCTGGTGATAGCGGCCTTCTTCGTGGGCGCGCTGCTCTCCCTCGCGCTGCTCTTCTGGGACCGCTGCAACACCTCGGCAAAGCTCGTCAAGTCCCGCTGGCATATCACCGCGCTGGAGAAGGAGCTCGCCAAGCTGAAGAAGGACATCACGGGCGAGAGCGCAAGCGTCAAGTCCTCCTTCTTCCACCGCAAGGACAAGGCCGCCCCGCCAGCAACCGCCATTCCCGCGGCTGACGCCCCCGCCAAGGATTCCGGCGACGCCGCCAACGCCTAGTTTTCCTGCCCTGTGACGGCCGGCCCGCGCGGTCGGCCCCACGGGGACAGGTCCCACCCTGCCCAGGGGGTATCCCCCGGCAGCTTGCGGCCATGCCAGAACTTCCGCCCAAACTCACGCCCATGCTTGAGCAGTATCTGGGCATCAAGGCTGAATACCCTGATGCCCTGCTCATGTATCGCATGGGCGATTTTTATGAGCTCTTCTTTGAGGACGCGGCCACGGCCTCGCGCGAGCTCCAGATCGCCCTCACGAGCCGCGGCAAGGATGGCGGCAATGCCTATCCCATGTGCGGGGTGCCCTGGCATGCCGCCCAGAGCTATATGGCGCAACTGGTGGACCGGGGCTACAGCGTCGCCATCTGCGACCAGGTGGAGGACCCCAGGGACGCCAAGGGCATCGTCAAGCGCGCCGTCACCTGCGTCCTCACGCCGGGGACGGTGCTCGACGACGCCAATCTCGGCGGCCGCAGCCACAACTATCTCGGCGCTGTCTGCGAGAACGAGGGCGCCGGGCGCTACGCCTTTGCCTGGGCCGAGGTGTCCACCGGGCAGTGGTCGGGCGTGGAGTTCAGGAAGGAGGCCGACCTCTGGCAATGGGTGCAGAAGCTCGCGCCCAGGGAGCTCCTCGTGCCGGAGGGCCTCAGCCTGCCGCCGCGCTGCCTTCTGGAGGGCATCCGGCTCGTGCGCATCCCGGCGCAGCATTTCGAGCCGAAGCGCGCGGCGGATCGGGTGCTCACGGCGCAGGGCGTGCGGGAGGCGGCCGCCCTGGGGCTGGAGGGCAAAGAAACCCTCATGCGCGCCTGCGGGGGTCTGCTCGCCTATCTGGAGCAGACGCAAAAGCGCGACCCCGAGCATCTCATGCCCTTCCGGCCGCTCAATCTCGGCCGTCGGCTCCTCGTGGACGAAATAACCGAGCGCAATCTCGAAATTTTTGTCCGCCTCAACGGGCACAAGGGCAAGGGCACGCTGCGCCACACCCTCGACATGACCATGACCCCCATGGGCGGCCGCTTTTTGGAGGACATGCTTCACCATCCCTGGCGGGAGCTCGCGCCCATTCGCCGCATCCAGGAGGCCGTGGCCTATTTCCATGATAATGACGAGGTCAGGGCGCCCCTGCGCGCGGCCTTGGACAAGGTCTATGATCTTGAGCGCCTTTCCACGCGCATCAGCCTCAACCGCAGTTCGCCAAAAGACTTCATTGCCCTGCGCGAAAGCCTCGGGGCACTGCCTCTGGTTCGCTGCGCCCTCATCCGCCCGCAGGAGGGGCGCTATCTCACGGAAAAAGAGGCCGCCGGCGACACCCTCCCCGAACCCCTCTATGAGCTCCTCAAGGCCTGGGATGACCTCGACGACCTGGCGGCCCTGCTCCAGTCGGCGCTTGTGGATGACCCGCCCGCGGTCATCACCGATGGCGGCCTTTTCCGGCAGGGCTTCCATGCGGGGCTCGATGCGCTGCTGGACCTCGTGGAAAATGGCGAGCAAAGGCTCCAGCGCCTGCTGGAGGAAGAGCAGCGCAAAACCGGCATAAACAGGCTCAAGCTCGGCTATAACCGGGTTTTCGGCTATTATTACGAAATTTCACGGGCGGCCGGCTCCGCACCGCCGCCGGAGCACTTCATCCGCCGGCAGACGCTCGTCAATGCCGAGCGCTTCACGACCGAAGAGCTCAAGAATCTGGAGGAAGAGCTCCTCTCCGCGGCAGACAAGCGCAAAAGCCTTGAATACCAGATATTCCAGGACCTGCGCGCCCATGTGGCCGCCCAGCGGGAACGGCTCGTGCACATGGGGGACCTGCTCGCGCACCTTGACTACTGGCAGTGCCTTGCCGAAGTCGGCCGCCGCAATGGCTGGACGCGCCCCACGCTCACCGAGGACACGGCGCTCGACATCCGCGGCGGCCGGCATCCCGTGGTGGAGGGCATGGTCGGGAGCGCCAACTTTGTGCCCAATGACCTGCACCTCGACAAGCAGCATCGACTTTGCCTGCTCACCGGGCCCAACATGGCGGGAAAGTCCACCATTCTCCGGCAGGTGGCGCTCATCTGCCTGCTCGCGCAGATGGGCTCGCTGGTGCCGGCCGAAGCGGCGACCATCGGCCTTGTAGACCGCCTGTTCTCCCGGGTGGGGGCCTCGGACGACCTCGCGCGCGGGCAGAGCACCTTCATGGTGGAAATGATGGAGACGGCGCGCATCCTGCGCCAGGCAACACGTCGCAGCCTTGTCATCCTTGACGAGATTGGCCGCGGCACCAGCACCTTTGACGGCATGGCGCTGGCCTGGGCCGTGGTGGAGGACCTCGCCGGGCGCGGCGGCGGCGAGCTGCGCACGCTTTTTGCCACGCATTATCACGAGCTCACGGCGCTGGAGGGGCGCATCCCGGGCGTCTTCACCATGAATATCGCCATTCGGGAGCACAATAACGACATCCTTTTTCTCCACAAGCTCGTGCCCGGCCCCTCTGACCGCAGCTATGGCGTGGAAGTGGCGCGCCTTGCCGGGGTGCCCGTGCCCGTGGTGCAACGCGCCCGGGACATCCTCGGTGCGCTGGAAAAGAGCCGGGAGAACGGCCGCAAAAACCTCGTGGCGGCGTCCCTGACACTTCCGGGCGTGGACATGGCTGGGTCCGCTTCAACGGGCGCCGAGAACTCCGCGGCACCGAATGGCCGCTCGGAAAGCGCCCTGCCCCACCCCCTGCTGCGCCAGCTTGGCGAGCTCTCCCCCGAGGAAATGAGCCCCTTGGACGCGCTCAAGCTCCTCATGGAGTGGAAACAGCGCTGGGGCCAGGATGAGGCCAATGGCGGAGGCGAGCGCGCATGAACAGCGAGTGGTCCGTCATCGGGGCCATTGCCGAGCGCCGCATCCAGGAGGCGCAGGAACGCGGGGACTTTGATGACCTGCCGGGTGCCGGGCGCCCCTTGCACCTTGAGGACATGAGCCATGTGCCCCCGGAATTGCGCATGGCCTATACCATCTTGCGCAATGCCGACTGCTTGCCGCCCGAGCTTGCAGAGCGCAAGGAAATCCAGAAGCTCGCCGACCTGCTTGAGTCCTGCGGGGATGAGCGCGAGCGCGTGCGCCAGATGGAGCGGCTGCGCTTTCTCATTCTGCGCACCCGGATGCGGCACAACCGCTCCCTCCCCCTGGAGGAACACGACGCCTATTATGACAGGCTCCTGGCGCGCCTCGAAAGTGGCAGCAAGGGAGCGAAACCGGAAAAATGAAGGCAGGATGCCCTGCCCAATCCCCCGATTTTGAGCGGCACAAGCGCCTGCAAGCCCCGGAAATGCCTGTCTGGACGTTTCCGGGGCTTTCTGTAACCGCATGACAGCAAAAGGCCCCGCTCTTCCGGGCGGGGCCTTGATGTTTCAGATAGCTATGGGCTCTCAGGCCTCGATTTCCCGCGCCTTGACCATGGCCTTGGCCTGCTCCTCAAAGTCCTTGAAGCCCGCCTGGTGCAGGGCGTCCAGCACCGTATCGTCCCAGTTCCAGGTGGCGTAGATGACGGGCTTGTGGAAAGTGGCGCGGAAGTTTTGCAGTTCCGCGCGGTAGAAATCCTCCTTGGGCGTGTCGAGATGCTCGCGCAGTTGCTCGTGGCGCCGCTGGAGCTCGCCTTCGTACCATTCCTGGATGTCCTGGGGCTCGGTGTACTTCTTGAGGATGTGCCCGTAGCCCGAATTTTCCATGAGCTCGGAAAGGCGCTTGTGGTGCTGCTTCGTCAGCCACTGACCGAGCTGCGAGGTGGGGATGTTCTCCTCCTCCACCGCATTGATGTCGAAAACGGTCTGGTAATAGGTGTCCGGCACCACCGAAGCCGACGTGATGCCCGCAATGGCCACGAGCCCGCGCAAAATGACGCTGTTGGAAACGCCCTGCCCGCAGAAGCCGACCTTCTTGCAGTATTTCTGCCCGGTGAAGATGCTGACGAGAATGGCCCAGACCACGGCCGGGTCCTCCTCGTCATAGATATGCGACAGGCGCGAATTGTCGCGGTCCGTGGCGAGCACCATCTGCGTCATGTCATTGGAGCCGATGGAGAAGCCGTCGAACTCGCTGATGAACTGCTTGGCGAGGATGGCGTTGGAGGGCAGTTCCGACATGAGGATAATCTTGAGGCCATCCTGCCCGCTCTTGAGTTTGTGCACCTGGTCGAGGTAGCAGCGCATGGAGCGGCCTTCCTCCAGCGTGCGCACAAAGGGCAGCATGATGCGCAGGTTGCTGCCGCCATAGACGCCGCGCGCCAGCTTGAAGGCCTCGATCTCCCAGTCGTGGATATTGCGCGAGACGCCGCGGAAACCCAGCATGGGGTTGGCTTCCTGATGCTCGAAGAGGTTGCCGCCCAAAAGGTTCCGGTATTCGTTGCTCTTGAAGTCCGTGGTGCGGTAGGTGATGGGCTTGCCGTAGAAGGCCATGGCAAAAAGGGCCAGGTTCTGCGCCAGCGTCTGGACATAGTGCTCCTTGCCGGTGCGGAAGCCGCGCGACTTGATGATGGCGCGAATCTTGTCCGGCAGGTTGCGGATGTCGTCCATCTCCTTCTTGAGGCCGGAGCGCAGGCTCACCTCATCGCGCAAGTGGCGGATGTTCTCGAGCACGCGGACGACGGTGGGCAGGTCCTTGACGCGCTCCACATGCGCCTCCACGCTGGCCTCGATTTCCGCGGCGCGCTTGGGCGCTTCGGGATCGGTCGAGGACAGCAGAGCCAGCTCGTCGTCATAGCCCATGATGATGCGCACATGGTCGGCGAGGTTGGCCGAGGTCTTGAGCACCTCGATGCGGCGCGAGGCCATTTCCATATGCTGGTCGAGCTTGTGGTCGAGCTCGCGCATCTTGCGGTGCTGGAGCAGGACCTCGTCGGAGGTCAGGTTCTTGTCCGAGTCTGCCAGCTTGGCGAGCTCGGCGGCAAGCCCGGTGATTTCGCCAACATATTCGCGCAGGTTGAAATTGATGACAATGAGCTCGGCCGCCAGCTGCTCGCGGAGTATCTTGGAAAGGCGGTTTTCCAGTTCCTTGGACTTGGCCTCCACCACCACGTCAAGCTCGCCGTTGTCAAAGGCTTCCAGCGCCTGCGGGTGGATGCCGATATTGCCGAGCATGAACTCGGCGCGCAACAGGCCCACCTCGAACTGCGGATAGTCGCGCAGCCGCGAGAGGAAGAGCGCCTGCCCCACATCGGCGAGCACGAGGCCGACTTTTGTTTTGGTGATGGGGAGCTTGGCGATGTCCATCTCGCCGCCCATCTGGTGCAGGGGCAGAAGGCCGCGATAGACGCGCCCGCGCGTGCCGTCCACGGTGACATCCGAGCCGTCCAGCGCGCGGAGCACCTCCACCCGCTGGATGCCGATGACCGCGGCTATACCGAGCTCGCGCGAGGTGATGGCCGCGTGGCTCGTGTCGCCGCCCACATCCGCCATGATGGCCGAGGCCACGCGCATCCCCGGCACCATGTCCGGGTCCGTGCGCTCGGCGGCGAGCACGTCGCCCTTGTTCACCTTGTTGAGCTCAAGGGCGGAGCGCAAAAAGCGCACCGTGCCCTGCCCGGCCCCGCGGGAGGCGCCGTTGCCCTCCACCAGGATTTCGGCCTGCGCGGCCGCCTTGGGGTCGACCTCCATACGGCGCATGAAGATAGTGGTGGGATGCAGCTCCAGCTCCTCGTTCCAGCGCGTCTCCGGGCGGGCCTGCACGAACCAGAGCCTGTCATTGGCGTCGATGCAGAATTCCGTATCCATGATCATGCCGCCATAGGCGCGGCTGACGGCGCGCACGCCCTTGGCCACGCGCTCGGCCTGGCTCAGGGAAAGCGCCCAGCGCAGGGCCTCGAGCTCGGGCACTGGCACTTCGCGCGTGCCGCCCTTCTCGTCATAGACGATCTTCATGTCCTTGCAGCCCATCTGGCGGATAACCACTTCGCTGCCGTCATCGCGCTGAAAAACATAGAGCTTGTCGGGCGTCACCTTGCCGCCGACCACGGCCTCGCCGAGGCCGTAGCTCGCGTCGATGCTGACGAGGTCCTTGCGATTGGTGCCGCGGCAGCCGGTGGCCGTGTCCGCGGAGAAGGCCGTTCCGGAAATGACCGGGTTGATCATCTGCATCATGCAGACGGAAAGGGACGTGTTCTCGATGGCCCACTCTTTCTTGGCGGTCTCGGCGATGGAGTCGTCGCCGGTTTCCTCGGCCTTGGCGAGCGCGTCCAGGATGGCCTCGCGGCGGTAGGTCATGGAGCGGAGATTATAGGCCGAGGCGCAGTCCCAGTGATANGCNTCCGCCACATGGTCCGGCCCGACCATGTTGAGGTAGGTGTCCTGCAGNCCNGCAAAGGCNTTCTTGCGCGAGTCCTCGCCGGCGGCNGAGGAGCGCACGGCCACNGGNGTCATGTCNTCGCCGTTTTCCTCGCAGATGGCCTTGTANGCGCCGCGCACGGCCTCATCCACCTCNGGCGGCAGNTCCACGGAAAGNATGGCCGCCTGCACGAGCACCGAGCGCTTGCGGAGCTGGTCGATGCCNTCGGGCGANGTGGCGAAGCCNTCCACNATATTGTTGATGAAGGTGCGGAGCNTNGTGTGCGCCTCCTCGCCGGNGGCNTTGGCNGCGTCATGGGCCTGNTTGCCGAGCTGGCGNACNAATTTCTGGAGGAAGTCCGGGTCNCCGTTGATTTCCGGGTCGAGCCAGTCGATGCGGCCGTATTCCTTGTCCACCACGGAGCGGACGATGCGGCCGTTCACCTTGGTNTCGTCNAGNAGCTTGTGGAAAGCCACGGACGAGATGGCCCGGAANTGCGGGGCCTGGATGCCGTCGATCTCGCTGATGAGCGCGGTATTGTAGTTCTTGCCGCCAACNAGGAGTTCAGCATCCGGNCCGANCCCAACGATGTCGGCGCCGGTGAGNACGAGCTTTTTTTGAACCGCATCGCCGGAATGGCTCNTGGACTTGGATTGNGTGGNTTTGGCAGTCTTGGCCATGACTTCCTCCGTGGTGGAAAACGCGCTGGAGATTGAACCAAGAATATACGCGGATNCGGAATCTGTCCACAAAAACCNGGCCGGGGCCGCTTTTTCCNCACCGCGCAAAAACGCCCACCCTNNCCGGGTGGGCGTTTCGGAANCGNNTCAGTCCNCCGTGAAGGCGTGTGCCGCAGGACGGGCAGAANCGCATGGACTCCGCCGGGANGGGCTGGCCGCAGGCCTCGTTGGGNCACAATCTCGGCACGGGCCCGAGNTCCACGATGAGCTCGCCCTCGTGNACNGAGACCATCTGNTTNCTTTCCTTGAAGTCCGCGGTTTTCAGCACNCGCTTGACGATGCCGTCCACCGGNGCCAGNACCGCCTTCTCCTGCTTCATGATGGAGACGTTGAAGAGNTCNTCNCCGGCCTTCACCACGTCGCCNGGATGCACATACATGACCCAGAGGTCGCCNTTGCTCGGCGAGGCCACTTCGTACGGGTCATTGGGGTCGGCCATGGGCACGCCCTGCCCCTTGNTGGAGGTGGGCTCGGCCACCTGCACCTCGCAGCTCATGAACTCGGAGTCGAGCACATAGCGGCAGATGGCCATGCCCGCCTCNTTGGGCCGCGAGATNCTGAGGAGCAGCAGGTGGTGGGGCTTGCCNCTCGTATCCGTGAAGTTGAGGTCCTGCCCCACCTTCATGCCCTCGAACCAGACNTCCAGCGGCAGGTTGTTGGGGTCGCCGTACTTGGCGCGGAACTGGATGGTCTTGAGCGCATCCGCCGGATGGTTCAGGTAAAGGATGAACTCTTCCGCATTGGGCGGCCGCTTGAGGATGTCCGCGCAGGCGCGCTCCTCGGCGGCGAGGTTGATNTCCGTCAGGGANTCCAGNGGCGAGGCCTCGGTGCGGGCGGCGATGGCGGCCTTCCAGTCNGTGCCGAAAGCGCTTTCATAGACCCAGTCGGCNGGNAANCCCANNGGGAGCNTGCCGAACTTGCCCANAAGCAGGTTGCGGAANGCGTCGTTGCAATCCTGATAGATGGANAGGCGCGCCTTGCGCATCTCGGGCGAAAGCTCGGCNTCAGGCGTGCGCGTCACCTCGCCGAGCACTTCGAGGAGATAGCGCACCTCNTCCTCGCCGCCGCGCTTCCACGCGCCCGTAACNGCNAGGAAGGCNGTGTTCCAGGTGATTTGCGAGCCNGGCGTCACGTCATGGTAGCGCACNATCTGGCGGCTGCCCTCNAGGAACTTGAGCATNTAGGGNAGNAGGTGGATATANCCCTGCTTCATGGCCCCTTCCTGCGAGGAGGAAGTGGCNCCGCCGGGCATNCCGTGCAGGGTGACGTCATGGTCGATGCCCTGGAAGTACGGCGCGCAATAGCGGTCATAATAGGGCATNATCTGCTTGCAGACGAAGTTGGCGTCGCGGATGGCCTCTTTGTTCANGTGACACTTGAGGCCCAGCTCGTCCTCCAGATAGGCCATGGTGGAGAGCACGTCGCCCTGCCCGTAGGAGCGCACGGCCGCGCCGAGGCCCACGTCGAGGATATGCGCGCCNGCCTTGGCNGCNGCNCCCACGGCGGGCACAAAGAGGCCGTCCGTGTAGTGGCGGTGGTAGTGGAGNACAAGNTCNGGCCACTCCTTGCGCAGGGCCGTCACNAGCTCGGTCATGAAACGGGGCGGGCACACGCCCGCCATGTCCTTGAGGCCGAGGATGATGTTGCGGACGGCCACCTTCNGGTCCACNCCCATGATGTCGGCNGACATGTCGANCATGGCCCNGGCCACGTCCACATAGTGCGGGATGTCGAAGCCCTTGGTCCACGAAAGGGAGATGGCGGGCTCGAAGATGACATCCTTGCGCGANAGCACCACNTCGGCCAGCGGCCGCATGTTCTCCACATGGTTGAGGAAGTCGAAGCAGCGCACCACCTGNTAGCAGTCNCAGATCATCTCGCCCGTGGCGCGCATGAGGTTGCGCGGCTGCGGCGTATAGCCGAGCACGTTGGTGGAGCGCACGAGAAGCTGNTTGAAGGTCTTGGGCGCGAACTGGTTCCACTCCCGCGCNTCGGTGAAGGGATAGGTCATGTTGCCGAGCATGGCCACATGGAAGTGCGCGCCGCCGCCGTTCTCGATGGAGAAATAGCCCACATTGTCGAGATAGGGGCCGATGAGCCGGTCCTCGGCCAGGCGGAAGCGGTTGCCGGAATTGGACTGCGTGAAGTCGCGCGGCGTGGTGTCCGTGAAGTGGATGTAGTCCGAGTCGCGGATATAGTCGAGGGTGGCGAGCCTGTCCCCGTGCGGATAGGGCGANGGCCGGCGGCGCACCGAGGGGCTGATGGGCGGCAGCACCGGGGCGAAGGGCCCGAGNGCCGGCGTCGTTATGGAGCGGTATTCGCCGAGCTGCACATAGGGGTTGTAGCCCTTGGCCGAAATCTCGGCCACGAGCCGCGCGAGCCGCTCCCCTTCCGGCGCGATGTCCGTATAGTGCATGAGCTCCGGATGGTCGGCGATGAAGTTGGTGTTGATCTCGCCGCGGCGGAACTCCGGCTGCTTGATGACCTTGCGGAAGAAGGGAATGGTGGTCTTGATGCCGCCGATGACATATTCGCCGAGCGCGCGGTCCATGATGCCGAGGGTCTTTTCCCAGTCATGGGAAAAGGCGATGAGCAGCGAGCCCGCNGAATCGTAGTTGGCCGGGAATTCGTAGCCCGCGCTGATGTTGGAGTCGAGCCGCACGCCCGGGCCGCCGGGCGAGACATAGCGGGAAATGAGGCCGGAATTGGGCGCGAAATTGTCCTGCGGGTTCTCGCAGTTGATGCGCACCTGCATGGCGCTGTAGGTGGGCAAAAGCTCGGACTCGCGGTAGCGCAGCTCCGCGCCGAAGGCCACGGCGATCTGCTCCTCCACGAGGTCGATGCCGTAGCGGCATTCGGTGATGCCGTGCTCCACCTGAAGGCGGGTGTTGACCTCGATAAGGTAGGGTTCGCCGTCCGGGGTGATGAGAAATTCCACCGTGGCGAGCGAATGATAGCCCACGTCGCGCACGAGGCGGCGCGCATAGTCCTTGAGCCGCTCGCGCAATTCCGGCGTCACNCCCGGCCAGGGCGAGGGCGTGATCTCGATGAGCTTCTGGTGGTTGCGCTGCACCGTGCAGTCGCGCTCGTCAAAGGCGAACACATTGCCGTACATGTCGGCAATGACCTGAATCTCGATATGCCGCACATCGGCGAGGAACTTTTCCACAAAGAGGCGCGGATTGCCGAATGAGGCCTGAGCCATGGAGGAGGCCTTGAAAAAGGCGTCCTCCAGCTCCGCCTCGTTGTGGATGGCGAAGATGCCGCGGCCGCCGCCGCCNCCCTCGGCCTTGAGCATGATGGGAAGGCCGATCTCCTTGATGAGCTGGCGGGCNGTGGCAATGTCCACCGCGCCGTCGGAGCCGGGAACCACCGGGATGCCCAGTTTGCGCGCCACGGCGCGGGCCTGCACCTTGTTGCCCAAAAGGTTCATGGCCTCGGCGGTGGCCCCGATGAAGGTGATGCCCGCCTCCTTGCAGCGCTGGGGAAAGCGCGTGTCCTCGGAGGCGAAGCCCCAGCCGGGATGGATGCCGACCACGCCGCGGCGCTTGGCCTTGTCGATGATGGCGTCGATGTCGAGATAGGCGCGCGGCTCGTTGCCGAGCAGGATGAGCTCCTGCGCGGTGGCGGCCGCGGGGGCGGTCTTGTCCACGTCCGTGGCGGTCATGGCGGCCACGGCGTCAAAGCGTTCACGGATGGAGCGACAGATACGCCGGGCAGGGATGCCCCGGTTTGCCACGAGTATGACCTTGCCCTTGAGAAATTCCTGCACGTCGGCGAATGTTTTTCTGCCCATCCCTTTCCCTCTGTTTCCGTAAGGACCATGTATCCCGGCCGGGCGCCACTGCGGGCGCGGGCCCTTTGCGTCACTTCGCCCCGTCACGGGGCCGGAGGCTCCCCCCGGTGCATTCCAGCGCGCCCTTCTGCGTCACGAGGCGCAGGCCCCCGGAAGGCCAGAGGCCCGCGAGGCGACCTTCCAGCGCCTCCTCCCCGTCGATGACGGTGACCGGGCGCCCCAGCCAGAGGAGGCGCGCTTCGGCGCGGCCGCGCCAGGTGCGCGCGAAAATGCGCGCGTCAGTGTACGCAGAAACCATGTGACTTACAAGGCGCGCCCACAGCTCCGCCGCCGGAGGNACGGGACGGCCGCAAGCGTTTTCGGCGAGGCANGTCGCNNCCAGCGCGGNNTCCGCCCGCAGGGCGTCNTGCGGCGGCCTCGCNGNGACATTNACNCCGATGCCCGCGAGCAGNACGCCGNCNCGCTCCTCCAGAAGGATGCCNGCGACCTTGCGNGNCCCGGCAGCNNTTTCGAGAATGAGGTCATTGGGCCACTTGATGGCCNCGCGCCAGCCNAGCGCCTCCAGNGCCTCGGCGGCCAGCACGCCCACTGCCGCGGCCGCGGCCCCGCCGTCAAANGGCGNCGAAACGGGNAGGCGCAGGGCGGCGTAGATATTGCCCNGCGGCGAGTGCCAATGCCGCCGCAACTGCCCGCGNCCNGCNGTCTGGCTCTCNGCAAGCACGCTGTCCCAGNTGTNNAGGCGCCCNNCCTGCGCNAGNTCAAAGGCGCTGTCCAGAGCCGAANCNACNTCGGCAAAGGCAAAGACCTGCTGCCGGGGAGCGGCGGACATCTCGGCGGGCGTGGCTTCCCCGGTCACAGGGCAAGCCCGGCTTCGGCCGCCTCCTCAAGGGCNGCGCAGAGCGCNTCCATTTCCGGCCCGTGGTCNAGCCCGGCAAGATGGCCCATGCCGTGCGCAAGCAGGCGCAGCAGGTGCTCCACCGGCTCCTGCCCGTAGAGNAGACANTCCCGCTCAAGGGTATCNGGCGAGAGCAGGAGCGTCCCGGCCATGCCGGNAGCNCCGGGAAAGGAAAGCACGTTGGTGGGCCCCATGCANCCNAGATGCCGGGCATTGGCCCCGGCCATGTCNGCNTCGGTAANGAGNTANAGNTCCACGCCCGCCACNGGCCGNCCGNNGGACNCGGCNGCCGCGCACATGGCAAGGAGCGCCTGCCTGAGCTCCNGCCTGTCCAGCGGGCAGAGCCACGCNNCCCCGCCATGCCGCGCCATGACCGNCACNGGAGGNNGTGGCACTCTCCCNGNNNGNTNCCGCCACAGGANCCGTCCCGCGCTCAGAGCGCAATGGGCTTCTCCCCAGCCATTGGCGCCTGAGGCAGCGGCACTGCCTTCTCCGCCGCGGGCGCAGCACCTTCGGGCGGCCGCGCGTTTTCGCGGCCTGGGGCGCCCTTGGCGCCCTCCCCGCCTGCGCCATGCTTGGCCTCAGGGTTTTCTTCCGGCTTGCGATTGGCATCCTGCCCGGATTTCTTGGCATCCGGATAGGTGATGCGCTGGTGGAAGATGCCCGTGAGGATGCGCTGGAAATTCTCGCTCAGGTAGTGCAGGTCCTTGAAGGTNAGCTCNGATTCGTCCAGCTGCCCCTCGGCGAAGATGCCCTTGATGATGGCGTCGATATGGCTCTTGATGCGCGCGGGCGTGGGGTCCGTGAGGGTGCGNCTGCTCGCCTCCACGGAGTCGGCCAGCATGAGGATGGCCGCCTCCTTGGTCTGNGGGCGCGGGCCCGGATAGCTGTAGTCCGATTCCTGCGGCTTTTCGCCGAGGTCCAGCGCCTTCTGGTAAAAATAGCGCATGAGGCGCGTGCCGTGGTGCTGGCGGATGATATCGCAGATTTCCAGGCCCAGGTTGTAGCGCTCGGCGAGCTCCGTGCCCTTCTTGACATGCGAGAGCAGCACGAGCGCGCTCATGGAGGGGGCGAGCTTGTCGTGCTTGTTGGGCGCGCCGAACTGGTTTTCGATGAAATAGTCGGGATAGGTGAGCTTGCCCGCGTCATGGTAGAGCGCGGCCACCTTGCAGAGCAGGCTGTTGGCCCCGATGGCCTTGGCCCCGGCCTCCACCATGTTGGCCACGACGAGCGAGTGGTGGTAGGTGCCCGGCATGGAGACCATGATCTCCTGCATCAGGGGCTGCTCGAGGCTCATGAGCTCCATGAGGCGGAAGCGCGTGCTGTAGCCGAAGGCCATTTCCAAAACCGGGCTCACGGCAAAGAGCAGGATGAGCGANAGGAGGGAGCTGATGAGCACGGCGATCATCTGCACCGGCATGAGGATGGGAGCCGTCTGCGCGAGCAGCGCCATGCCCGCCCAGACGATGAGCAGCCCGAGCGAGAGCGGGACAACGCTCCACACCACGTCCTGCCTGTTCTGGGCGCTGGTCACGAGCCAGGTGGCGAGCATCCCGCCGAGGAAANAATAGATGAAGAGCGCAATGCCCTCCTGGAACATGAGCATACAGAAGAAGGAGAGCAAAAGCCCCATGGTGCAGTAGCGCCGCGCCGCGAAAACCATGGCCACAAGTCCCACGGAGCCGGCNACGGGATAGGCGATGGAAAAGGCGTTGATAAGGTTCGGGCTGTCGAGGCGCAGGCCCAGCAGCCAGACGCACTTGGCCCCGATGCCGAAGAGCAGCAGCACNAGGGAAATNAGCAGCATGTCCTTCTTGCGCAAGGGCGTGCCGGGGCGCCCGCTGGGGGCCACAAAAAAGCCCACGGCGAGCAGAAGCGAGCAGAGGAAGGCCCCGCCCGCNGTCTCCCAGCGCATGGGNGCGGCCGTGGAATTNTAGAGGGCCTGCATCTTGATCTGCTGCTCGCGGCTCGCGCGCTCGCCNCGGCGCATGACGAGCTCGCCCTTCTGTATCTGGTAATAGACCGGNGCCACGGAGGCCACCACNTCCGNGCTGCGCTTNTGCGTGGCCTCGCGGTTGAGCGTGAGCGACGCGGGCATGGTGGCGGAAAGGAGGATATTGATGGCCCGGCGCGATTGGGGATTGAGCTCCGGCGCTTCGCGAAGCTGGGCGGAAATCTCGGCGAGGAAGGACTGGGCGTCCGGGAGCGAGCGCACATCCGGCCNCAAGGCTTCGGTATTGGCGTCCAGGTTGCGGATGACGATGCCGGAATGNCCCACNCGGGCCGCGCGGATGTCCCAGACGAGGCCCTCGGCAAGCTGTTCGCGTATCTGGGGCAGCAGTTTTTTCAGAAGATAGGTCTGCACCTCGCGGCGCGAGAGCTCGGGGAGNACCTCGTCGGCCACCGGGGCCGTCACTTCCTCGATGAGCCGCTGGAGCTCGGGGGAGCTCCTGTGTTCCGGGCCGCTGTTGAGGGCGCGCAGGATTTCCAGGATGCGGTTCTGGAACTGTGTATAGGGCTCGATGCTCAGGTCATAGACAGGCGGCTGGAGCGAGAGCACCTGCTTCCTGCGCGCCTTGGTGGCCTGGGTGTCCTCCACGAGCAGGTCCCGGTCGGCGATGACGTCGCTTTCCGCCACCTGNCCCGCCACATAGAGGCGATGGGCAGTCTCGAAATTGGCCCCCGCGAGGANCGAAAGAAAGAGCAGTGTCCCGACCAGCGCCCAGATGCCCCAGCCGCAGTGATGNCGCGCCTTGAGCGCACGGATGAGCGCCAGGGTGCTAGAGGCCCGGGGCGGCTTTTTCTGCTTCGTCATATGCGCTGACAATGGCTCCGACTAAAGGATGTCGCACCACATCGGCCTTGCTGAAGCGGTGGATGGCAAGGCCGGGAACNTCCTTGAGCAGGCCNAGGGCATGGACNAGGCCGGAACGCGGCCTGTCCGCCCCCGGCTGCGCCGGGAGGTCGATTTGCGTGGCGTCACCCGTGACCACCATGCGCGAGCCGAAGCCCATGCGGGTGAGGAACATCTTCATCTGCTCGCGGGTGGTGTTCTGGGCTTCGTCAAGGATGATGAAGGCGTCATTGAGCGTGCGCCCGCGCATGAAGGCCAGCGGCGCAATCTCGATGACCCCGCTTTCGAGCATGGCCGCCACCTTGGGCTGCGGCGTCATGTCATAAAGGGCGTCGTAGAGGGGCCTGAGATAGGGGTTTACCTTGTCGGCGAGGTCACCGGGCAGGAAGCCGAGGCGCTCGCCCGCCTCCACTGCCGGGCGCGTCAGCACGATGCGCTTGACGCGATGCCGCTGGAGCATGGAAAGGGCCATGGCCACGGCAAGATAGGTCTTGCCCGTGCCCGCAGGCCCCACGGCAAAGACGAGTTCATTGGTGCGCAGGGCCTCGAGATAGGCCTTTTGCGCCACATTGCGCGCCGTGACCGTTTTGCGCGGCGTGCTCACAAAAACGGCGTCGCGAAAGACGGCCCCGAGGTTCAGGCCCGGATCGTTGCGCACCATGGCATAGGCGCGGGTGATGTCCTGCTCGCCCAGCACGAGGCCGCCGCGCAAAAGCGCGTAGAGCTGGACAAAGACCTGACAGAGGGCGCGCCGCACATCCGGGTCNTCGCTTTCCACAAGGACGCTGGCTCCGCGGCTTGTGATATGCGCGCCGCTGGCTTTGGCCAGCATGTCGAGATGCGCGTTGCGCGGCCCGAACAGCAGGTTGGCGAGCGCGGGATCGTCAAATTCCACGAGCTCGGGCACAGAGGGACGCTCAGGCATGTCCCGTGATGTAGCCTATTTCGCNTGCCCTGTCCATCACAGCCCCGCAAAGGGCGGCTGCGGATATGGCACGATACCTGCATAAAANCGGGTGCAGCAACGCAACTGCCGTGGACGAGTCATTTTTCCCCTGCCCCGGCNCTTGCGGCGGCAAAAACTTCCTGGAGTCCCCATGAGCATTTCCGGCATCGGCAATTATCGTGACGTCCTGTTCCAGTGGCAGGGCCAGCAACTGAAAAGCACCGGCTCCGAAACGGCCAAGAGCTCCGCGGCCAACAGCCTGAGCTCGCTTTTCAGCGGTTCCTCCATGACGAACCAGATTTCGAGCATGGTGGAGCTCACCAAGTATGCCATGGATGCCATGGGCGTCTCTTCCAACAGCCGCGTGACCTTCAGCCAGATCACCCGCTACCGGGAGCAGCTCCAGAGCGAGTTCAGCCAGGCCGTCAAGGCGGGCCTCGCCGAAACGGGCATCAGCGACCTTTCCGGCCTGAGTTTTTCGCTGGACAAGGACGGCAAGATTTCGGCGCTCGGCGCCAATGCCGCGGACCGCAAGGCCGCTCAGGCGTGGCTGGACGCCAATCCCTCCTTCGGCAAGGATTTGCGCGCCTCCCTGACCGAGGCAGGCGTGGATGCCGACACGGCCGTGGAGTTTCGCCTGAGCTCCACGGGCCGCATGAGCGTGGTCAACACCACGGCCGCAAGCCTCCAGTCCGCCCTGGACGGCAAGGCGGATTTGACGAAGAACCTGCGCGCGGGCCTCGAAAAGCTCGGCGTATCGCTCGATACGCCCCTGGAATTCGGCTTTGACGCGGAGGGGAACCTGTCGGTCAAGGGGAGCCCCGATGCCGGNGCCTCCATCAACCAGTGGCTGATGGACAATCCCGAGCTTGNCNACGCCCTCAAGGAGGAGCTCGGCAAGCGGAATCTGGATGCCTCTGACGTGAGCCTGCGCCTCGGCAAGGAAGGNANNGTGCAGGTGAGCGTCAACAACGGCGCGCTCAGCGANGTGCAGGCNGNNCTCGACAAGAACAGCGATGCGGGCAAGAAAATCGCCACTGGCCTCGACAGCCTGGGCGTGGACCCCAATATCAGCTTTTCCATCCAGATTGGCGANGACGGCAGCCTCACCGTGGTGAGCGACCACCCGGACCGGGACAAGGTGCAGCGTTTTTTTGACGAAAATCCCGAGCTCGTCAAAAAATACCGCCANATNGAGACGCTCTCGGGCATCGACGACGCCCGCAAGGCCATGCAGCTTGCGCCCTCGGACATGCGCAAGCGCATCCAGATCGAGTCCATGGCCTCCTGGTGGGCCGATTCCGGCAGNGCNAGCTCCTATTTCGGGGCCTATTCNGGCGGCAATCTTTCCCTGCTTTCCGGGCTCAACCTCAGCGTGTAGCNGNGCGCCCGCTCAGGCGAGCTTTTTGGCGAGCAACTNGTTGACCAGNGCCGGATTGGCCTTGCCNNTGGTGGCCCGCATCACCTGGCCCACAAAGAAGCTCATGAGCTTGGTCTTGCCNCCCCGGTAGGCCTCGACCTCCGCGGGGTTGGCGGCGATGACGCCNTCCACGGCCGCCTCCAGCGCGCCGGAATCGGAAATCTGCGCAAGGCCCTTTTCCTTCACATAGTCCTCGGGCATGACGCCGCTCGTGAAGAGGTCGCCGAAGATGTCGGCGGCTATCTTGGCGCTGATGAGCCCCTCGTCGATGACNCGCGCNAGCGCCCCCAGGGCCTNNGGCGTCATCTTCCACACGTCNGGGCACAGNTCNGGCGAGGGCGCNACGCCNCGCGCATTGCANTCGCGCAAAAGCGGCCCGAGGATGAGNGCCGCCACCTTGCGNGGCTCNGCCCCGGCGCAGGCCNCCTCNAAAAAGTCGGCGAGGCCCTTNGTCTGCACCAGCACCTCCACCTCGGCGGCGGGNAGGCCCGTCATTTCCNCGAAGCGGCGCGCGCGCTCGCGCGGGAGCTCNGGCAGGGCGNCCTTCCANGCGGCCAGCTCCTCCTCGGCAATCACCACNGGCANNAGGTCCGGGTCCGGGAANTAGCGGTAATCCTGCGCCTCNTCCTTGCCGCGCATGGCGACNGTGACNTTTTTNGCCGCGTCNTAGAGCCGCGTTTCCTGNACCACCNTGCCNCCGTCCTCGAGAATGTCCTCCTGCCGGGAAATCTCNTACTCGATGGCCCGCTGCACATTGCGGAAGGAATTGAGGTTCTTGAGCTCGGTGCGCGTGCCGAGGGCCGTCTCGCCCCGCGGCCGGATGGACACATTGGCGTCGCAGCGGAAGCTCCCCTCCTCCATGTTGCCGTCGCTCACCCCGAGGTAGGTGACGATGCCNTGCAGGGCCTTGAGNTAGGCCGCGGCCTCGGCGGCCGAGCGCATGTCNGGCTCGGAGACGATNTCCACNAGGGGCGTGCCCGCGCGGTTNAGGTCCACATAGCTCGCGTTCTCGGCCGGTGCGTGGATATTCTTGCCTGCGTCGTTCTCCATATGGATACGGGTGATGCCGATGCGGCGCGCGCCCTCGCCGGCATCCACCTCGAGCCAGCCGTGCTCGCAGATGGGGAGCTCGAACTGCGAAATCTGGTAGCCCGCGGGCAGGTCGGGATAAAAATAGTTCTTGCGGGCGAAGCGCGAACTGCGGTTGACGGTGCAGTTCACGGCCAGCCCCACCGTGGCCGCATACTGGATGGCGCGGCGGTTGGGCGTGGGGAGCGCCCCCGGCATCCCGGTGCAGACCTCGCACACATTGGTGTTGGGCGCAGCCCCGAACTTGTTGGGGCAGGAACAGAACAGCTTGGAATCTGTGGCAAGCTGCACATGCACTTCCAGGCCAATGACCGCCTCATACGCACCCATCTTCTTCCCCCTCGCGGCGCGCTTCACCGGGGCCGCCCTTCCCGCAATCTTCGGCGTCCAGGGCGAAGCCCCGCACGCGCAAACGCGCAAAAAAGCGCACCCCGCCCAAAAAGCGCACCCCGTCCGGCGCGCCCGTCAGCACCACTTCGTCCCCGCCCATGAGCGCCTGGCCTTCCTGGCCGTCCACGGTGAGCCACGCCTCGGCGGAAGCGGTGATGCCCACGGTGCAGCTTACGCGCCCCGGCAGCACCAGCGGCGACACCGGGCCCGGACAGGGGCAGATGGGGGTGAGGCCGATAGCGTCCATGCCGGGGTGCAGAATGGGCCCGCCGGCGGACGCGCTGTAGCCGGAGCTTCCCACCGTGGTTGCGCAGACAAGGCCGTCACAGCGCAAAATGCCCATGCGGCAGCCGTCCAGGGTCACGTGGAGACTCACGAGGCGCGCCAGCGCCCCGCGCCCCACCACCACATCATTGATGGCGACGCCTTCGGTCACCGTGCCGCCGCTGCGCCGGACCTGCCAGCGCAGGGCAAGGGAGCTTCGCACCGGGGCGCCGGGCGCGAGCGCACTCTCGAGGCGTTCCCGCCAGTTGGTGGGGTCCGCGCTGGTGAGAAAGCCCACGCGCCCGAAATTGATGCCGAAAATCGGCACGCCGCTGAAGGCGAAACGGCGCGCGACGCCGAGGATGGTACCGTCGCCGCCGAGCACGATGACGCAGCGCGAAGGCCGCGCGCCTGCCTCGCCGATGGCCGCGTCCCCGGCTTCAAAGAGGCGCGCGCCGAGGCCCCGGCTCTCGAGCCAGGCGAGCACCTCGCGGCCGAGGGCGCGCGCTTCCGCATGGCGCGCCTTGCAGACCACCAGCATATCGGGCAGCATATCGGGAATCTCCTGCGGACACATGCGGCTTGATTACGTCATCAGGGGCCCGACCGCAAGCCCGCGTCCACGGGCGCGGCCGCTCTTGTCAGGGCGCGCGCTTTGGCATACAAGTGGGCGGTTCGTCTGGAAATGGCAGGCCACCTCCACCATCACCGGGAACGCAGCCATGAGCGATGCCGCACTCGAAATCATTGCCCGGCACGCCGCCGAGGGCGCGCGCCTGCGCGAGGAATTTTTCCGCCTGCGCGCCGGGGCCCTCAGGGAGGCGGCCCTTGAGGCGGCCTGCGCCATCGCGGGCGGCGGCAAGCTCCTCTTTTGCGGCAATGGCGGCAGCGCGGCGGATGCGCAGCACTTGGCCGCGGAGTTTGTCAACCGCTTCCTCATGGACCGTCCGGCGCTCCCCGCCGTCGCCCTGACCACGGACACCTCCGCGCTCACGGCCATCGGCAACGACATGGGCTATGACGAGGTCTTTGCGCGCCAGGTGGAGGCGCTGGGGAGGCCGGGTGACATGCTCGTCGCCATCTCCACCTCCGGCAACAGCCCCAATGTGGTCCGCGCGCTGGAGGGTGCGGCGCGGGCCGGGCTTTTCACCGTGGGCCTCACCGGCGCGGGCGGTGGCAGGATGCGCGGCCTCTGCCGCATCCTGCTCGAGACGCCGAAGGCCTCCACCCCCCTCGTGCAGGAGCTGCATATCGCCGCGGGCCATCTTTTCTGCCAGCTCACGGACCACTATCTGTTTGAAAACGCCGCCGCGCTCGCGCCCCTGCTCGCGGCGCGACGCGAGGCAAAGGACTGATACCATGCCCATCTATGAATATAGCTGCGAAAAATGCGGCCGCGACTTTGAAGAACTGGTTTTTGGCGACGAAATGCCGCCATGCCCCTATTGCGGCTCCGCGGAGACCCATAAGCTCATGTCGCGCTGCGCCCGTTGCAGGAGCGACGGCGGCATGGACTTCGCAAGCATGGCCGCGCCCGCTTCCGGCGGCGGGTGCGCCGGCTGTTCCGGCGGCAACTGCGCAAGCTGCGGCCGCTAAAGACCCGGCGCTTTTCGGACCCACATCCGCAAACTTCCCGGCCGGGCACATTCCGGCATAGGCGGCCCGGCCGCCAGGGCGACACCCATGCGCAAGCACCTAGTCATCGCCACGCGCGGCAGCAGGCTGGCCCTCTGGCAGGCGGCCCACGTCAAGCACCTGCTCGAAGAACTGGAGCCCGGCCTTTCCATTTCGCTCAACGTCATCAAGACACGCGGTGACGTCATTCAGGATGTGCCGCTCGCCAAGGTGGGCGGCAAGGGCCTTTTCGTCAAGGAAATCGAGGAGGCCCTGCTGGACGGCCGGGCCGACCTTGCCGTGCACAGCATCAAGGACATCCCCATGGAGCTCCCGGAGGGGCTGCTCCTCGGCTGCGTGCCCCCGCGCGAGGCCGCCACGGATTGCCTGCTTTCCTGCACCTATCCCAATCTCGAGGCGCTCCCCAAGGGGGCGCATGTGGGCACGAGCAGCCTCCGGCGCCAGGCCCAGTTGCTTGCTCTGCGGCCGGATTTGCGCATCACGAGCCTGCGCGGCAATGTGGATACGCGCCTGCGCAAGCTGGAGGAAGGCGCCTTCGACGCCATCGTCCTCGCCACGGCCGGGCTTCAGCGCCTAGGCCTGCGCGCGCCCTACATGCTGCCGCTGGACCCGGAGCGCGTCATGCCCGCCGTGGGCCAGGGGGCGCTCGGCATCGAGTGCCGTGAGGACAATTATGACCTGCTCGTGCTGCTCGCGAGCCTTGAGGACCGCGACACCCGCGTCTGCGTGGATGCCGAGCGCGCCTTCCTCGCCGGGCTGGACGGCGGCTGCCAGGTACCCATTGCCGGGCACGCACGCTTTGTGGACGAGGACAACATCGTCCTTGAGGGCCTGGTTGCCGAAGTGGATGGCAGCCTCATCCTGCGCGGTGAAAGGCGCGGCGACGCCATAGACTCCCGCCAGATCGGCGAATCCCTCGCAGCGGAGCTGCTCGACGGGGGCGGGCGCGCCATTCTGGAAAAACTTTATCCAAAACATTAATTGTCACGCATGGCACGCATTGCTCCCCTTCCGGCATCCCGCCTCCATGCCACCTATGACCCGGCGCGCATCCCCTGGGCCGACAGCTCGGCCATTCCTCTGCCGCGCGAGGGCGCGGGCCGCGCCAATCCTTTCCAGCCGCGGGCCATGCAGGCCCTTGACCTCGCGCTCCAGATTCGGGCCACGGGCTACAACGTCTACCTATCGGGCGAGGCTGACCTCGGCCGCAGCTATATGCTGCTGAACTATCTCAGGCCGCGGGCCAAACGCATGGCCACGCCGGACGACCTCGTTTATGTCCAGAACTTTGCAGACCCGGACAGGCCTCTCCTGATTTCGCTGCCTGCGGGACAGGGAAAAAAGTTCAAGGACTGCTTGAAGGATGTCATCGACGCCATCGGCCGCGAGCTGGCGCGCCGCTTCGAGACCCAGGCCTATGTGCGCCAGCGGGCGCGCCTCATGGAGCGTTTCCAGAAGGTGCGCACCGGGCTTATCCACAAGATGAACGATGTGGCCGCCCACCGCGGCTTCAATCTCGACGTGGATGAGAATGGCGGGCTCACGCTCTTCCCGCTCGTCAAGGGCAAGCGCCTGAGCGAGGAGGAATATGGCCGCCTCGACAATGCCCTGCGCCTTGACCTCAAGCGCCGCGGCGACAGCCTGGCGGGCAAGATGGCTGCCTTCCTGCGCCAGTTGAACAAGGCCGAGGAATCCTTTCGGGACGACGAGCACGAGCTGGAACTCCAGGCCATGAAGCAGGTGCTGGACGCGGANCTNGCCCCGGCNCGCGAGCGGATGCTCAAGGCCTGCCCTTCGGACGCCCTGAAAACCTATTTCGACGCCCTGCGCGAGGACATCCTTCGCAATACCGAGGCCTTTTTGCCGCGGGATGCCGCCGGGCCCGGCGATTCCCACGGCCAGTCCCCGGCCGACGACTGCTTTTACCGCTACGAAGTCAACCTTTTTGTGGACAATGGCGAGCTTGCGGGCGCGCCCATCGTGGTGGAGGACAATCCCACGGCGGTGAACCTGCTCGGCTGCGTGGAGCGCGAGTCCGAAATGGGNGCNCTCGTCACCGATTTCACCCTTATCCGCGCGGGCAGCCTGCACAAGGCCAATGGCGGCTTTCTCGTGCTGCACATGGAGGACATCCTCCAGCATCCCGGCGCNTGGGAGGGGCTNCTCCGCGCCCTGCGCGCCAACCANGCCCGCATCGAGGACGGCGGCGAGCCCGCCGACACCGCCCTGCGCACCAAGGGCATCCTGCCGGAGCCGCTCCAACTGGACCTCAAGGTGGTGCTCATCGGCGGGGAGGAGCTCTACGAAAATCTGCTCATGGCGGACGAGCGCTTTGCCAAGCTCTTCCGCATCAAGGCCCACATGACCGATGTGGCCGAGCGNACGGCCCCCAATGTGCGCGCCTATCTCGGGCAAATCGCGCGCATCGCCGCCGAGGCGAAACTTCCGCCTTTCGAGCGGGACGCCCTGGCGTGGCTCGTGGACCTTGGCTCGCACCTCTGCGAGGACCAGCGGCGCCTTTCCTTGCGCTTTCCCCTNCTGCGCGAGTTGATGATCGAGGCCGCGGCCCTCGCTGAGCTGCGCGGACTCGCCAGCGTCAACGCCGCCACGCTGGAGGACGCCTACGCCGCCCGCACCTATCGCGCCAACCTCGATGAAGAAATCTTCATGGAGGAATATGACCGCGAGATCATCAAGGTGCAGACNTCGGGCTCGGCCGTGGGGCAGGTGAACGGCCTTTCCGTCACCTGGCACGGCAATTACGAGTTCGGCCTGCCGCACCGCATTTCCTGCACCGTGGGCGTGGGCCAGGACGGCATCATCGACCTGGAGCGCGAGGCCGACCTCGGCGGTCCCATCCACACCAAGGCCATGATGATCCTGAAAAGNTACCTCACCGACCTTTTCGCCCGCACCAAGCCCCTCATGCTCTCGGCNTCGCTCTATTTCGAGCAGAGCTACGCGGGCATCGAGGGCGATTCCGCCTCCGGCGCGGAGCTCGCGGCCCTGCTCTCGGCGCTNGCCGAAACGCCCATGCGCCTCGACCTCGCCTTCACGGGCGCGGTGAGCCATTCCGGGCAGATCATGGCCGTGGGCGGGGCCACGCGCAAGGTGGAGGGCTTTTTCAAGGTCTGCGGCAGGCGCGGGCTCACGGGCACNCAGGGGGTCATCATCCCCCATGACAATGTGGACCACCTCATGCTCTCGCCCGAAGTGCTCGAAGCCGTGGAGGCCGGNCGCTTCGCCATCTATCCCGTGCGCCGCATGGAGGAGGCCCTCATGCTNCTGAGCGGCCTTCCGGCGGGGCGGCGGCGCGCCAATGGCCGCTTCACCCCCGGAAGCCTCTATGACCTTGTGGACCGGCGTCTCGAGCGCCTTGGCTGTTACGCCCAGACCGCCTTTCGGCGCACACGCGGCAACTGAGCCACGAGGCNCGGCATGAACAGGAACCCGAGCAAGAAAGCCGCCCTCCTCCAGGCCGCCAAGGAACTTTTCGGCGAATATGGCTATGCGGAGACGACCTTCAAGAAAATTTCCGACCGCGCCGGCGTGGCTCTGGGCCTNCTGACGCACCACTACGGCAACAAGGAAAAGCTCTTCCTCGCCTCGGGCCTCGACGTGCTGGAGCAGTTCCTCGCGCACCTCAAGGCCGCGGTGGCGGGCGCGCCNACGGGCTATGACGCGGTGATGCGCTTTTGCCGCGCCTACCTCGATTTTTCCATCGACCCNCACTCCAACTGGCTCGTGCTCGTGCGCTGNTCNCCNTACAGCGACATGAAAACCAAGACGGACAGGGACCTCATGGATTCGCGCTTNGCCCGCATNCACGAATTGCTGGCCGCGCTCCTCATCCGCGGCGTGGAGGACGGCAGCCTTGTCACGCTGGATGCCGACGGCACGGCGCAGGTGGTCATTTCCCTGCTCGTCGGGGCCAACCGCACCCGTGTGCTCACGCCCTANGCNCCCGANGGCCTCTATGAGGANACCCTGGCCTTTGTTTCGCGCTCCATCAGGAGCCGCGCNGANGCGNCNACNGACNGNGGCAAANGCTCCCGTGNAATGANNGNCGCCTGAGCGGNGCGCCCGCAGGGCGCCCCCTCCAAAACCCCGNTTTCAGGANACAGCATGGAATTCTTCAAGGCGCTCATGCTNACCGACATGGCAGTCAAGATCGCCGTGCTCTCCCTGGCGGGGGCGCTGGTGCTGGCCGTCTGGAATCTCGCGGCCGTGGCCCGCAAACACCAGGGCGGACGCTGATGTTCTTCAATATCTGCATCTGGGCTGCGTATATCGCGGTCTTTGTGTGGCTCGCGCGCAAGGGCCGCGGCCACGACGCCCTGACCGCCGGGCGTGTGGGTTTCGGCATTCAGGCCTTCGCCTATGTGGCGACCTATATTTCCGCCGTGGCCCTCGTGGGCTTCGGCGGCCTCGCTTATGCCTATGGCCTGCAAATGCTGCTCGTGGCCGCGGGCAATGTGTGGCTGGGCACCTGGATGGTCTACCGCTTCATGGCGTGGCCCACGCGCGTCTGCCAGCGGGCCCTCGGCGCGCGCACGCCCACCCAGCTCATCGCCAAGGGCCATGAGAGCCGGGCCCTCGGCAAGGCGCTGGCCGTGCTTTTCGCCGTCTTTCTCGGCGTTTACGCCTCGGCGGTCATCAAGGGCGCGGCGCTTTTGCTCGCGCAGATTGTGCCCGTGCCCGTGTGGATTCTCATCTGGGCCGTGGCGCTGCTCGTGGGCTTTGCGGTCTTCGTGGGCGGCCTGCGCGGCGTGCTCTATACCGAGGCCATGCAGGGCTTTGTGATGCTGGTGGGCATCTGTATGCTCGTCGGCGCGGTGTTCGTGCAGGTGGGGGGCCCGGCGGCGGGAATTGAAAAACTGGCCGAGCTTCCGCCTACAGGCGCGGTGAACAACGGTTTTGCGGCCCTCTCCGGCGGCGAGATGGGCTGGTTCATCATTTCGCTCGTCATCGTCACTTCCGTGGCGGTGTGGGCGCAGCCGCAAATGATCCAGCGACATTTCGCACTCGCCTCGCCGCGGCAGGTGGACCGCATCACGCCCCTCGCCATGCTGGTGCTCACCCTGCTTGTGGGCGGCGCGTATTTTGCCGCGTCGCTCTCGCGGCTCATTTTGCCCGAAGTGAGCTCGCCTGACGAAGTGATGCCCATGCTGGTACGGATGCTGCTCCCCAACGCGGGACTGCAACTCTTTGTGCTCGCCATCGTGTCGGCGTCCCTCTCCACAGCCACGGCCATCTTCCATATCGCCGTCTCGGCGCTCGCCGAGGATTTGCCGGGCCGCAAGGCCTCGCGCGGCGCGTGGCTCGCGGGCATCATTTTCTGCGTGCTGCTCTCCGGCGGCTGCGCGCAAATCAAGGGGCAGCTCATCGCCCTGCTCTGCACCACAAGCTGGAGCATCGTGGGCGCGACCGTGCTGGTGCCCTATGTGGCGCTGGTGCGCTTCGGCAAGCGCTGCCCCGTGGCCGCATGGCTGAGCTGCACGGCGGGCTTCACGGTGTGCATGTTCTGGTATCTCACGGCCAACAAGAGCTTCAGCATTTTGCCGATCTTCTGGGAAAAGGCGAGCATCATCCCGCCCTTCTTCGTGGGCTTCGCCTTTTCGCTGCTCGGGTGGGCGGTGGGCTGGTATCTTGCGCGCCATCGCCACTCCGACCATCCCTTCCGCAAGGAGGCCTAGCGGCTTGCGGGACGGGCGTCACGCCCACAAATTTTTCTGCACGGACTTCAGGTTTAATAGTCGGCGCATTTCCGGATGCTTCGGGTACTGGTGTCGCAGAGCGCATCTTCGGCACTACACTGGATAAAATCCTCTGTTGAGCCTTTATCCGAACTGCAACGAAGAATGCATCTCTTCAACTTCTCCGGCGTATCTCGTGCAGCCTCTCAGTTTTTTAGTCGTTTTTTTCCATAATTGGTCAAGAGCATTCCCGATACTATAAGCAGCATGGCTGCCACCTGTCCCCAGCGCAAGTGATCCACACCCATCAGGATGGCGGCGAGGGCGGCTACAACGGGTGTGAGATATTGGTACAGCGCCACGAGCATCGAGCCGATAGCCTTGCTCGCGGGCTGCACCAGCAGGTAGGCGAAAAAGGTGGGACAAAGCACAATAAAGGCGATTTCAAGCCAGGGCACGAGTTTGTCCGCATCCCAGATAGCCATTGAAGGCAAATCGGGAACCAGAAAGAGGCCCGGCAGCGCGGCAAACAAAAATACCCAGCGCAGAAGAGAAATGGGCTTGTACTTTTGCGTGGGCTTCTGCAAAATCACCAGATAAATGGCAAAACAGATGCCGGCGCAGACCGCGAAAAAATCCCCCAGCAAAAAATTATTCGCATGGCTTGTCCCCGTATGGTCCGTCAAAATCACGAGAGCCGCGCCAATAAAGGAAATGGCAAGCCCTGCATATTCTGTCAGGTCAGGCCTGCGGTGCAGGAAGATAACTTCAATCAGCATGACGAATGCGGGCTGCAAGGTCATTATTATCGCAATATCAATGGCGCTCCCATAATCAAGGGCGATCACGAAGAGATAGATGCAGCCGAAAAGACCAAGCGCGCCGCCAATGATGATTTTTAAAAAATCCTGCTTTTCAATCTTGTCCGTCCTGATGAAAAAAGAGCTCAGCCAGAACAGCAGGCAACCGCCTAAAACCCGGAAGGCGGCCACTCCTTCTGAACTCATAAAATCGGGGATCAAGGCCTTGGTAAAAGGATAATTCACCCCCCAGAAAATGGTGGCGGTCAAGATACAGGCATTCCCAAAAAGTATATTTCCCAGCGAGTTTTTGGTCATTGCGTCACCTTTTGATAAGCCGGAGTTGGTGCCAACTATTTTTAAGAGGGGTGGGCGGCTTCTCCTGTCAGAAGCCTGCCTGTCCTGACGCGAATGCCGTTGCATACCGCCATTTCCCGCAGATGTTAACAGCAAGTGCAAAACAGCTTCAGGAAACTGCACTTCGGCGGCTCATGTAACATGTGCATCACGTTTGCCCCTTGCGGTGCACCCGATACTGGGAATGGACGGGTATCCGGGCCTGGCGCAAGGAAGCGCTGAGGGGGAAGTTCCCGGTCTTTGCATGGCCGGTTCTCTATGGGGGGAGGCGGAGCACAGCGCGGCCCCTCCCCTCTTGGGCGAGACACGGGGATGACCTTGAGTTCTCAAGGAGACAGGGGCCGAGGGACAAGTTCTCCGGGGCGTCACGCTTTCACGGAGTACCGCCGGGCTGCTGCGTCGAGCAGCGTGTGGGTCGATGGCAACTGCATACATCCCTTGTTGCCAAAGATTCGCGGGGACATGATATTTTTCTGGACGCCGTCCCTCCATTTGGGCCCGTGCCGTCTCCACTACGGTCATTTTTTTTGCGAATTGTCTGTTATACGCCACATCCCGTAGGACACCACGGGCCAAAAAACTTAGTCCCGCAAGGATTTTCAGACCTTACGGGCCTTTTTTACTTGGATTTTTTTCCCACAAGAAGGGGAGCCCGCGGCTCCCCTTCTCACTGCTGTTTCCCCTCCAAGAGTGGGGCTGTACGCGCCTCGCGAAGCGGCGGCAGCGCCTAATCCAGGTCATAGATGTCATACTTGGAGGCGGTGCCGAGGAAATTCTGCCCCATGTATTGCCAGCGGACGCCCTGGATATAACCCGTCTGGAGGCCAGCGAGATTTTGCGGCGCAACGCCCACCGCAAAAGCGTCCCGCGCGCGCTGTTCAAAGGCGGCCAGCAGGTCCCCCTGGCCGTAGGGCAGCGCCGAGAGCGACACGATGCCTTCGGGCAGCGGTTCACGGTATTCCATGATAATCTTGTCGTCATTGAAATTGAAGCGCGCTGCGAAATAACGGGCCATCCAGAGTTGCGGCGTGCCGTCGGGATGCATGGCCGTCACAAGGCCGCTGAAGGGGTCGCGGGATGGGTCAACGATATAGGTGCACGCCTGGTAGGTCACGCCGCCGAACACTTCCGTGCCCACGTCCACGCTTTGGAAATGCGGCGAGATGCTGTCCCAGTACCAGCCCTGGGGCACCGCCGCTTGGGCAACGATGGCGAGCGGCGAGAGGCCGCCCTGGCCGTAGACGGCGAGCCACATCTGGATGGGGAGCCCGCCCAGCATGTCGCTCCACACAAGGCTTGCCGAGCCGCGGCCCGCCGTGAGCAGGGGCATGTTCACGGCCTCGACGGCAATGTCCGGCCGGGCGGTGGAAACATAGGCAGACCCGAGGATGCCTCGTTGCAGGGCGCCCCCCCTGCACCCCATGAGGGCCGCCACAAGGATGACGGACAGAATCAGGGCAATTCGTGGCAAACGGCGCGGAACCGCGTTTTTCATCATCATTCCCTCTCTTTCTTCGCCAAGATGGCAGCCAGCGCAACGCAGGCCGCAAGTCGAACATATGCCAAGGCGCGACGCCATGCAAATCCGGCGGAAGCTTCCGAAAAGACATTGGAAAACCGGCGCGAAGGCGCTATGCTTGGCTTGGCGTTTGCCACGACCAGGCGGCGCTGCACCGGCACGACAACCAGGGCGGAGAGTGGCTCATGAAGGGCGCATCCTTTTTTCAGCGCATCGGCGGCCTGCTGTATTTTCCCGCTTCTCCGGGGACCACTCCCGGCGGCGAGACCCGTCTTGCTCTTTGGGGGCTCGTCATCGGGCTGCTCTCGGGGAGCATCATCTCTGTTTTCCGCATCACCACCAGCAATGCCTTTCATGCCGTCGGCCAGTGGTTCCGGGCCAATGCCGCTGACCCGCTCCAGTGCTGCCTGTGGCTCATCCCCGCCGTTATTGCGGCCCTTATTACCGGCTGGCTGATACGTAATCCGGCCATCCGCTCGGGTGGCGCCTCCTGGATTTCGCAGTCCATCGCCGCGCCGCAAAAAGGCGTCTGGTGGCGCATCCTCGCGCCCAAGTTCATCGGCACCTGGCTCGTCATGGCCTGTGGCCTTTCCGTGGGCCGGGAGGGGCCCTGCATCCAGATGGGCGCTTCCACCGCGCTCGGCCTTGCGCGCATGGACGGCGGGGGCGACGCGGCCACCCACGCGGCCAAGCGCCGGATGCTTGTCCTCTGCGGATGCGCGGCCGGGCTTGCCGCGGCCTTCAGCGCACCCTTCGCGGGCATTTTCTATGTGCTCGAGGTGATGAAGGAAAGGATTTCCCGCAACCTGCTTATCCTCATGCTGGGCGCGGCTCTCGGTGTGTATCTCTCCTGCACCGGCATCTTCGGACTGGGCCTCATGCTGCCCCTCCAGGGCGGCAGCAACCTCGCCGAGCTTCCCTTCATCTGGAACGGCGCCCTTGTGGGCCTGGGTGCGGGCTTTGTGGGTATCCTCTATGCCGGGCTGCTCAGGCGTTCGCTGGCGCTCTATGGCCGGGCGCGCCACTTTCCCGTCTTTTTGCGGCCGCTGCTTCCCTTCCTCGCGGCCGCGCTCATGCTCTATATCTATCCCCAGACCACGGGCGAGGGACTTTCCATTTTCCATTTGCTCGAATCCGGCGGCCTGGTCTCGGCGCTGCTGGTATTCCTGTGCGTCAAGCTCCTGTTTACGGCCTTTTGCTACGGCTCGGGCATTCCCGCGGGGGTCATGGTCCCGGTGCTCGCGCTGGGCGGCGTCGCGGGCGGGCTGTGCGCCTGGGCCCTCGCGGCCGCGGGCATCGCCGGGGGCGGGGGCATGGCGGCCTTCATGGCCATGGGCATGGCCAGCGCCTTCACCGCCGCCGAGCACGCGCCGCTGACGGGCATCGTCCTCGTTCTGGAAATGACGGGCACCTATGCGGCAACGCCGGGACTTTTGCTGGCCGCGGGCGCTGCCATGCTGCTTGCGCGGCTCGTCCGGTCTCGGCCTGTCTAGGCCTGCCTGTCTGTGCGCTGTCACGCTCTGCTGACCTAACCGTCCCGGAGCGCGGAGAGCGCCTACCGCATTGTCCCTTGCCCGGCCGCTCTTTCTTGTTTAGGGTAAGGCCGGACCCTGCGGCCCCGGCCTGTCTCCGGGGCCATGCGGGACAAGGCCCGTGCGCGCCGCACACAACCCTTGCACAGGAGAACCTTCATGTCGATATTTGACGTGCTCAATACAGATTCCCTCGGCTCCGTTCTGGAGACCCTCACCGGGCAGGCCAAGTCCGCCGCCCGCACCATGGAGAACAGCACCCCCGGCGGTCTCGGCGGCCTTTTGGGCGCGGGCGCCCTGGGTGCGGTGCTCGGGAACTTCGCCTCCGGCGACCTGCTCAAGAACGTGGCCCTCGCCGGGGCCGGGGCGGTGGCCTGGAACTTCTACCGCAAATGGGCTGCCACGCAGCAGGAGCAGGCTCCCGCGGAGGAACGCCGTCCCGCGGGCGCGCTTCCCTCGGGNGACCCCACGGCCGAGCTTGTCATGCGCTCCATGATTTATGCGGCGCGCGCCGACGGGGCCATCGACGCCACAGAGCGCCAGCGCATCGACAAGATACTCGAGACCATGCTGGGCGGNCAGGACGCGAGCGCGNTGCTTGCGCGGCTCCAGAACGAAACCATCGACCCCNCAAAAATCGCCGCACAGACCCGTACGCCGGAGCAGGCCGAGGACGTCTACCGGCTCTCCTGCTCGGTCATTGACGTGGACCACTTCATGGAACGCGGCTACCTCGACGCCTTGGCCCAGAGCCTCGGCATCGGCAANGCGCGCAAGGGCGAGCTGGANGCCGAGGCNTCGCAGGCCCGCGCCGCCCTGCGGCAGGCGGTGCAGCAGAGCTGCTGACCAGACGAGTTTCGCTGTACACCCGCTGACAGGGAGTTCTCAGCACAAAAAGAGAAGGGCCTGACGGTACTGCCGCCAGGCCCCTTTTCATTCTGGTCATTTTTGCCCCCACGCNGGNGTGAGGCGCAAAACAGGTGCCTACTTGCCTTCCACGTTCTTGACGTCCACGATCTTGACGCCAAANTCCGCCACNTCGTCCGGCGGNTCATAGAANANNATCATGAAGGGCACTTCCCCACCTGGCGGCACATTGGTGTTGTTGGTGAGGATTTCCACTTTGTTGTTGAGGAAGGCCTCCATTTCCTTTTCGCTCAGCACCTGGAGCTGGAAGAGCGAAAGCTGTGTCCCGGCCAGTTGCTTCTTGACGGCGAGCGGCTTCTTGTCCTTGTCGTAGATGGCNCCNTCCAGCGCGATGAGCTCCTTGGGCTCGGGGAACTCGTTGACCACCTTGCCCTCGATGACAAAGACNTTGCCCACCTTTTCATTGAGNACATTGTACTGGCGCACATTGCGCATGGTGAGCAGCTCGACCTTCTTGGCGATGTCCGCCTCGCTGGGCGGCGTCTCCTTGTGGAGGAAGAAATAGTAATAGTAGGCGCCGGCGCCCGCGCCGCACAGGAGAAGCAGGACGAGCAGCGCAAGCCAGAGCTTGCGGCGGCCGCCGCGTTTTTTGCCGAGCTCAGGCAGGGGCTCGGCCGGGGCCTCCTTGCGCTTCTGTTTGGGGGCCGGGGCCTGGGCGGACGCGTCCCCGCCCGGCAGGGNGAACACCGTCTTGCAGACGGCGCAACGCAACTTCGCGCCCGGCCTGGCGGCGGCATCCGGCAGGTTGAACCGGCTCGAGCACTGCGGACATTTCACTTCCATGCCATGACTCCAGAAAGCACGTTGNCGGCGCTNTGCGCCCTNTCCCTATTCCGGCAAAAGCTCGCAAATGCCGGGGAGGGCGCGGTAGCGCTCGGCATAGTCCAGGCCGTACCCGACAAGGAAACCCGAATCAAGGGAAAAGCCCGTGAAGTCCACGGTCACTTCCCTTTCCCTGCGGCCCGTCTTGTTCACCAGCGCCGCAACGCGCAGGCTGCGCGGCCCCCGCGCCGCAAAATTGTCCAGCACAAAGCGCATACTGCGCCCGCTGTCCACAATNTCTTCCACCAGNAGGACATGCTTGTCGCGGATGTCGATNTCCACATCCTTGCTGAAAAGCACCTCTCCTGAGCTGACGGTNGACGCGCCGTAGCTGGCGATACGGATAAAATCCAGCTCCAGGNTGCGGTTTTGCAAGTGCCGCACGAGGTCGCTGAAAAAGATGCAGGCCCCCTTGAGCACGCAGACAGCCACCAGCGGCTCCTCGCCGTAGCAGGCGTCGATTTGCGCCGCCATGCCGCGGACGCAGGCGGCGATCTCCTCCNGGCCGAACACGCTGACGAGCCTGCCGTCGCCCGGAAGCGCCTTCACAGGGCCTTTCTCCATGACGGTGCCCTATTTCTTCCCGAGCAGGTCATCCATNACCTGCCCGANGACATTGGCNTCGGCCATGCCCGGCTCGGAAATGACCATGTGGCNG